>JAZGGT010000232.1:0-2357 GCA_036480555.1 Bacteroidales bacterium
GAGCGCCGGATCAATCAAAATACAAAAGCCATAATGCCTGTTCACATAGCGGGAGTAGCCGCCCACATGGAAAGGTTTATGGAAATGGCAAAAAAACACAATCTGTTTATAATTGAAGATGCCTGTCAGGCACATTTTGCAAAATATCAGGGGAAAATGCTCGGGACCATCGGCGATCTCGGTTGTTTCAGTCACCAGTCATCCAAGGTGCTTGCCTGTGGCGAAGGAGGCAACATCATTGGCAAGGATGATGAACTCATGGACAGGTGCTTCACCGTTCAAAACCATGGTACTTCAAGGCGCGGGCGTACCGAGACCATCGGCCCGAAATACCGCATGAACGAATTTGAAGCTGCTGTTTTACTGGGACAAATTCCCACTGTAATGGAACGTCATGCCCTGCGAAACGAAAATGCCGGATACCTGACCTCCAGGATTAAGGATATACCGGGGATTAATCCACAAAAGCTATATGATGGTACCGAAGAGGGCTCATTCTATTTGTATATGATGAATTATGATAAGAAGTTTTATAACGATGCCGATCGTAGTAAATTTCTCAAGGCAATGGCAGCAGAAGGAATAAACCTGAGTCCCTATCTTAAAAATGGTTTACACAAAGAACCCTGGGTAGACAACATCATCGACCGGAGGGTGTATAAAAAGATGTACACACCTCAACGGCTTCAGCAATTTAAGGATGAAATGGTGTGTCCCAATTGTGATATCCTTTGCGAGGAAGAAATGGTCATGTTGTGGGCATCGGGACCACTACTGGGAACAAAAGAGGATATGGATGATATCATCAATGCCCTTATCAAAGTTTATGAAAACAGGGATCAGCTGGAAAAAGTTTAAGCAGATGATAAGATTAAAGCAGATATTAATTTGGATGCCTGTATCGCTTTTATTGATATCAGGCATTTTAATACTGTCAGTCACAGGGTGCAATAAAAGTGCCGATAAAATAAAGGTGGGCGTTTTTATCGTTGATGTCACCCCGCCGATCGGGAGTCCTGTTGCCTATGCAGACACAAGGTCCATTGTAGATTCTCTGACAGCCAAGGGCATTGTCATTCTGTCGGATGAAGAACCTGTGGTATTGTGCGCGGTTGACTGGATCGGCATTGGCAATGAGGGACAGGATGCATGGCGGGAAAGCCTGGCAATAGCTGCCGGAACGACTACAGACAGGGTTTCCGTTCATACCGTCCATCAACATGATGGTGTTAGTTGCGACTTTACAATAGAAGGCATACTTGATGAATACGGATTGGGAGGATGGAAGTTTGACACATTGTTCCTGCGCAAGACCATCCGGTCAGTAGCCATTGCCGTGGAGCAGGCAAAACAAAATGCCCAGCCTGTTACTCACCTGGGATTTGGCCAGGCTATGGTAGAAATGGTTGCCTCGAACCGCCGGATCATTGGGGATGATGATACTGTTAAAATAACCAGGTGGAGCAGGACCACAGATACGGCAGCCATTGCGGCCCCTGAGGGACTCATAGATCCATGGCTGAAATGTGTCAGCTTCTGGAATGGCGAACAGGCAATTGCCGTTTTGAATTATTATGCTACGCACCCAATGAGTCACTACGGAAAAGGGGATGTGAGTTCAGATTTTGTGGGGATTGCCCGGGACAAACGGGAAAATCAGCTGGGAGTGCCACATATATATTTTTCAGGTGCGGGTGGTAATATCACAGCGGGGAAATATAATGACGGATCACCAGAGAACAGGACTGTTCTGGCAGCCAAGATGGAAAATGCCATGCGCGAGGCATGGGAGGGGACAGAAAAAACACCTGTATTCTCGTCAGTTTTTGATTGGAATAATACCGAGGTGACACTCCCCCTGGCAGAACACCTCGTCGAAGAAAAACTCATGGCAAAACTCTCGGATATGCAACTGGACTCAACGAGCAAACTTGTCGCTGCCGACCATCTTGCCTGGCTCCGCAGGACCAATCAAGGACACAAGGTAAATGTTTCATCATTGCGGCTCGGTAATGTGTGGCTATTGAATATACCGGGAGAAGTCTTTATCGAATATCAGCTGGATGCCCAAAAATTGAAACCCGGTGATCATGTTTGCACGGCTGCTTATGAAGAATACGGCCCGGGGTATTTATGTACTGAAATTGCCTACAGTCAAGGTGGGTATGAGTCCAGTGAAAGAGCCTCGCTTGTATCCCCCGAGGTAGAACAGGTTCTTTTGTCATCGATAAGTGAGGTGCTGAAATAGGGAAGCTGAATCGGGTTGAATTTTCCTTTTCCAGAATTATTAAAATCATATTCCTATGATTATAAAGCATGCTACTGTAATTGTAATATTCATGCTGAGCCTGGCCTTA
>JAZGGT010000233.1:0-3542 GCA_036480555.1 Bacteroidales bacterium
ATCATGTTTTTCGGTACTGATGATCAATTTATAGAACCTGCAATTCGATCCTTACCTATAGCAGCATCTCAAGGTGTTCAACTATCATTATGGACAGCTGAAGGGGCAGGCAGAGATTAAACCTCCGGGTGAGGTGACAATGCAGCAGTATAAGCAGTAGGGCCCATAAAACCTGCTCATTCCGAATAAAACCTGCTTTTGTGTTCCTCTGCCAGGCGAATCAGTTCTCTGGCAATCCCAGGATAATCGCTAATGACATTTTCTGTTTCATATTGGTCATGCTCCATATCGTACAGGGCTGTATCGATGGTTTCCTGTATATATTTCCCTGCCATTCCATCATTCCCTGCTTCAGAAAGGGTTCTGTATGGATGTGGCAGATGAAGTTTCCACTTGCCGTCGCCGCTCATTACCCCCTCAAATCTGCTGCCGATTGAAAAGGCATAATATTCCCTCAGATTTTCTGCTCCCGGTGTACCCTGCATGAGTCCCCAGACATTCTTCCCGTCAATTTCATTTTCCGGCAGGGGAACTCCTGCCAGGTGGCAAAGGGTTGGCAGCAGGTCTATGCTGCAGAATGCTGATGATGAGGTGGTACCCGCTTCGATCTGGCCCGGATATTTGATGATACAGGCAGACCGGACACCCCCGTCGAAGGAGGTCCCTTTGGCTTCCCTGAAAGGAGTATCACCGGCATGATTGCCATAAGATACCCAGGGACCATTATCTGAGGTCATAATAAAGATGGTGTTTTTATCCAAACCATTCTTTTTCAGTGCCTTGTTAATCTCCCCAACGCTCCAGTCAAGTTCCAGCATTACATCTGAATACAATCCTTTGCCGGATTTTCCCTCAAATTCATCACTGCAGAAGATGGGGACATGAGGCATGGAGTGGGGGACATATACCAGGAAAGGCTTATCATTGTGACGGTTGATAAAATCCACGGCATGGTCGGTATACCACCGGGTCAGGTATTTCTGATCTTCATGGCTTACCTCCTCGATGGTAACTTCCCCGTTCTCCCAGAACTGGAGAGGATATTTCCCCCAGTATTCCGGGTTTTCGGGATGATATTTCCACATGTCGTTGGAATACATCAGTCCGCAGGATTCATCAAATCCACGTGCCTGGGGGCGGGTCTCCGGCTGATCCCCGCAATGCCATTTCCCGAAGATGGCTGTGGCATAACCTGCTGACCCGAAAACCTCGCCCATGGTCGCGAATGTGGTTTCGAGTCCCCGTGCATTGGGACCATGTGCTCCGAAGACCTTTGTCCTTCCAGGAAAGCAGCCGGTCATCAGGGCGGACCGGGAGGCGGAGCAAATTGCCTGGGGGACATAAAAATTTCGGTAGGCGCAGCCCTCACCAGCCAATTGGGTTACATTGGGTGTTTTAGTATGCAGCTTTCCAAATGGTTCGAAATCGGACCATCCGGAATCATCAAGAAACACAATTACAATGTTGGGCTGCTGCTTGGTTTCTTCCCGCGAACAGGAAATGAGACTGATGGCAATGATTGCCGGGATTAACAGGAAAATCCTCATGGTATTAGTTTTTTTTTGAAATTAAGCATTAAAATTCAATTTTCTCCGGTTTCTCGAAGTCCTCATTCATGGTATACGGCAATTTCCATACATATCCGTTAAAGTCCCCGAAATACAATTCCGAGATACTGAATTCATGAGCATGTCCCGAAGCCCAGAAGAAACAGAATGGTGCTTTGGCCTCCAGGGGCCGTCTGACATAACTGTGGTTCAACTCACTCTTCGTGGTGACATCACGTTGTTTAACCCAGTCCCGTCCTTTGTTTTCGGAGGTCCATATGGCAATCTCCCCGCCTGTGCCCCAAAGTTGGGGTCCTGTTTCTGTGGGACCAACAACTATCCAGCTGCTGTCACTCACGTACAGGCTTCCCATGTCATAATTATGATCGGACTCACATATGTCACGGGTCGTCCATTTGTCGCCATCCCGGTATGTGACCTTCCACTGATAAGGTCTATTTTCGGGTCCGGGTTCATGCCCCCCACTCGTGATATAAAGGCAGACAGGATTGCCCTTGCTGTCAAAGCCCATGTCTTTCATGTAAACATTCTTGTTCATTGACTGATAATCGATGATCCGCTGGCTGATTTCCACCTCAGTCATTGGAAGGCTGGCTGTCCTCTGATCAATGTCTTCCCATGTCTCGCCAAAATCCCTTGTCTGGATGTAATAAAGATCCGTTCTCGTATCAGGGTGCCCATCCCTGTGCCTGTTAAAAAATGTCCCTATGATGGCCCCGTCATTAAAGTGATTGCTGACCTGGTAATGCCCGCTTTTTTTGACCGGACTTTCCTTGATTCCTGCCAGCATGGCATCCTCAGTCCAGGTAAACCCATCACTGCTTGTTTCAAAATACAATTCCCTTACACCAGTATACTTGGTAAAAAAATGGAAAAACCCAATTTTTGTATTCCATATCTGAGGATAAGCGAATACCTCCATGCTGACCTGTGTGAATTCATTGATATCATAAGGTTCATTACTCCTCAGTTTGATACCTTTCCTGCTATTGCCCCTGCCGCTGACAAAAACCCATATATAGCCATCATCATCTATCATTATGGTAGGATCGTCGTGTGGATCATCCACACCCGATTTGTCATAAACCACGGTTGGCCTGGAAACCAGCTGAGTCTTGTGATCAAACTCACCGATCATACACAGTAAATGCCTTTGATCGCTGTCAACAGTACCCCCGTAAACAAAAAATGTCTTATCGACTGCCGGGGCATAAGCTGCCAGTGGAATATGTTTGGCTGTATAGGTGCCGAGTCCACCGCTATACTTATCCCCATACTCGTACTTCTGATTGAGTTCAAACCAGATGCCCCTGTACCCATTTACCTTATGATTGTTCAGACTTTTGCTGTCCTGGGCAGAGAGCAAGCAGGGAATGAGCAGGATGAAGAGGCAGGCAGGCATAAAAATTCTTTGTTTTCTTTTCGGATTTTTCATTGTACCAATGCTAAAAGATTTCTATCTTAAGATAGTAAAAACTCACAAAATAAAACTCATGAAAAACGGACATCAAATTACCATGCTTGGAACCGGTTTTATCGGGAGCTTCTATACCGAGACCATTCATGGCATCCGGGGACGCGATCGCATCCAGACAGTTTGTGGCCTGCCCAGGGAATCGGCGGAAAAATTTGCCCGGAAGTGGGATATACCAAGAGCTACCGACAACATGGAAGAAGCGATTAATGATCCCGAAACCAATCTTGTGGTCATCGCCCTACCCAATTATTTACACAAGGAGGCAGTGCTAATGTGTGCGGAAGCAGGGAAAGCCGTGGTCTGTACCAAACCGCTGGGCCGCAATCTGGCTGAGGCCAGGGAAATGCTGGATGCAGTTGAGAAGGCTGGAATTTTTGCCGGTTACCTGGAGGACCTGGTCTATATGCCTAAAACATTGAAGGCAGTGGAATCTGTTCAACAGGGGGCACTGGGCAGGATTCTCTGGGTCAGGTCCCGAGAAACCCATCCGGGTCCGC
>JAZGGT010000234.1:0-2340 GCA_036480555.1 Bacteroidales bacterium
AAGTGAACCTGATGAATGAACTTACCAAGATCAAAAGGGTCATGACCAAAGTGATCCCCGATGCTCCACATGAGATCCTGCTGATACTTGATGGATCAACCGGACAGAATGCTTTTGAACAGGCCAGGCAATTTATCGCAGCCACCGAAGTCAATGCACTTGCTCTTACCAAACTGGACGGTACTGCCAAAGGCGGGGTGGTAATTGGCATATCCGACCAGTTTAAAATCCCGGTCAAATATATTGGCATAGGGGAAAAACTGGAAGATCTCCAGGTTTTCGACAAAACCGAATTTGTCGATTCCCTTTTCAGTTAACATAACAATGAATTCCCGAAAAATCAATGTAATTACCCTGGGATGCAGCAAGAACCTGGTTGATTCTGAGGTTCTGATGAGGCAGATCGAGGCACAGGGAATCGAGGTTGTTCATGATGCCTCCGATTCAGATGCGGGAACAATCATCATCAATACCTGTGGTTTCATACAGGACGCCAAACAGGAGTCCATCGATACCATCCTGGAATATGTAAGAGAAAAAGAGGAGGGAAGGCTTGAGAGCTTGTTTGTTATGGGATGCCTCTCCGAACGTTACAAGAGTGAATTGGCAAAAGAGATACCAGAAGTTGACCAGTACTTTGGTGTCAATGATATCCGACAGGTAATCAGCCGCTTGGGAGGAGACCTGAAAAAGGAGCTCCTGGGAGAAAGAAAATTGATTACCCCCGCTCACTATGCCTATCTTAAGATATCCGAAGGTTGTGACCGCAAATGTTCTTTTTGTGCCATACCTCTCATCAGGGGAAGACAACAGTCGAAAAGCATTGAAGTGCTTGTCAGGGAAACAGAACTGCTGGTTGAAAGAGGGGTGAAGGAATTGATCCTGATTGCGCAGGATCTGACTGCATATGGGACTGATCTGTATGGAAAAAGGAAGCTTTCCGGTCTGCTGGACGCCCTGGCCGGGGTACCCGGACTCCCATGGATCAGGCTGCATTATACTTACCCTGCTGCTTTTCCGGAAGAGATCCTGTACCAGATCCGTGACTATGATAACATTTGTAATTACCTTGATATACCATTCCAGCACATTTCAGACAGGCTGCTTTCAAATATGCACCGCGGTATCACTCGAAATGAGACCCTGAGGCTGCTGGATAAGATCCGGACTATCATTCCCGGGATTGCCATCAGGACAACTCTGCTTACAGGGCATCCCGGGGAAGGGGAGGAGGAGTTCTCTGAGCTGATGCAGTTTGTGCAAACAGCACGATTTGAGCGACTTGGCGTGTTTTCCTATTCCGAGGAGGAGGGTACATGGGGGGCAGCCAACCTGAAAGATGATATCCCCGAAGCAGTGAAACTTGCACGCCTTGATGAACTGATGCAGGTACAACAATCTATTTCGCTTAAAATCAACGAGAGAAGGGTGGGAGATACCATGAAGGTATTGGTTGACCGCAAGGAGGGCGATTATTTTATTGGCAGAACCGAATTTGACTCCCCTGAAGTAGATAATGAGGTGTTGATAGAAACGAAAAGAACCCTTGTGGCAGGCGAATTTACTGATGTTACCTTCACAAGGGCTGAACCTTTCGATCTGTATGGTAAGGCCTGAATTTAACCTTCTGTCTTCTTTTCTTTCTTGAGTTTCTGGATCTTGACAGTAATTTCTTCCTTCTTGCTGTCAAAACCTACGTTGATTGTGTCTCCTTCAGCAATATCAGCGGAGATCAGCACCTCAGCCATGGGGTCTTCCAGGTATTTTTGAATGGCCCGCTTAAGGGGTCGTGCACCATACTGGATGTCATAACCCTTTTCAACGATGAAGTCTTTTGCTGTGGGATTGAGTTTTATCTGGTATCCCAACCCGTTAACGCGTGCATATAGCCCTTTAAGTTCAATATCTATGATCATATGCAGGTCATCGCGTGTGAGGGCATTGAACAAAACGACATCATCTATACGGTTCAGGAACTCAGGTGCAAAAGCATTCTTCAATGCCTTTTGTATGACGGACTTGGTATAATCATTGCTGCTTTGTTGCTTTGTCATAGTGTTGAATCCTACACCCTGTCCAAAATCTTTCAGTTGCCTGGTACCGATATTGGATGTCATGATGACAATGGTATTTCTGAAATCCACCCTTCTTCCCAGGCTGTCAGTTAGTTGTCCTTCATCCATCACTTGAAGTAGAATATGGTATACATCGGGATGTGCTTTTTCGATCTCATCAAGTAACACTACTGCATATGGTTTCCTCCTGACCTTTTCGGTCAACTGTCCGCCTTCCTCATAGCCTATATACCCCGGAGGGGCCCCTACGAGCCTGGAAACGGAA
>JAZGGT010000235.1:0-2169 GCA_036480555.1 Bacteroidales bacterium
TTCGTCCATGGCCTATAAAGGAGAAGATACCGTCAATACCGCCATGTCAATTACAGTCGGTTTGCCGGTTGCCATTGCCACAAAACTGATATTGCAGGGAAAGATCAAAATGACAGGGGTTCATATCCCCATACATGAAGAGATTTACGAACCTGTGCTGGATGAACTGGAAAGCTATGGCATTCGTTTCATAGAAGAATAACACACTTTGGCTGTTTTGCCATTAAAAAGCCTGGTTGAATTGCCCTCAGAATGCAAGATAGAAGTCCCGCGTCAGCTCCCTGTATGCATCAGTGTAGTCATGCCTTGTATCCCTTTCGATTGCCATCTCAGAATCCTGAACCCTCTCTACGGGGTTCCTTCTGAACTCAAGCAGGTGTCTTTTGGCTGGCAAATTGATTGTGGGACTGACCCGGCATATCCCATGCAGGTGTAATCCCATTTCTATGCCTGATTTTTGCATACTGTTGCTTTCTTCAACCGGCAGGATCACACAAAACTTCCCATCCGGCGCAAGCAGTTTTCCCACACCTGATACCAGTTCTCCAAGGCCAAGCAGGGTATCATGCCGGCTGATTTCTTTCTCCTGCCTGTCCGGTTTCCGTGAATCACTGAAAAAAGGAGGGTTGGATACGATCAGATCAAACATAACCGGTCTGGTCTCGCAGTAATCCTGGAATGACTGGTTGATCACCTTGATCCTTTTATTCCATGGCGAGATCCTGACATTATCCATGGCCTGTACACAGGATTCCTTATCGATTTCAAGGGCCACGATATGGATGCCTGTTTCCACGATACTGGCAGAGGTACGTTGCGCCAGCATCAGGGCAATGAGGCCGGTCCCGGTGCCAACATCAAGAATAGACCCGGCATTCTCCACCCTAGCCCAGGCCCCCAGCAATACACCATCGGTCCCAACCTTAAATGCCGATCTGCCCTGCCTTACCAGGAATTGTTTGAACTGAAAATAATTCTTAGGCATCAGTAATTTTCAAATACCCCCAGTCCAAATAATGCAAAATCATATTTAACCGGATCCGCAGGGTCGAAATCTCTCAACACCCCGGTAAGCTCTTCCACCGCTTTCCAGTCATTCTGCTTTCTGTTCAGTAATCCCAGTTTTCTGGCTACATTTCCGGTGTGTACATCAAGTGGAAGGTATAGATCAGCAGGACTGATCTTGTCCCATATCCCAAAATCCACCCCGTTCGCATCTTTCCTGGCCATCCATCTCAGGAACATATTCAATCTTTTTGCTGCGGAGCCTGTAAAGGGATTTGCCAGGTGTTTTTCTGCGTGCCGGGAGTGTGTTCTGCCGAAAAAAATATCCCTGAATCCCAGTATTGCATGTTTAATGCTCCTGTTTTCATTATATCCAGCCAGGAAAACCTTATACATGCCACCTTTGTTTTTGTAAATATTGTGTAGTGACCAGATGAAAAACTGGCAATCCTGTTCGTTGAATGTGCGATGTCTGAATCCATTGAAAACTTTCAAGTCATCTTTCTTCAGATTCATTAAAAATTCATATGGATTATGATCCATTCTTGATATCAGATCATGGGCATTCCTGATGATGGTATCCCTTCTGCCCCAGGCAATTGTGGCCGTAAGAAAAGCAGCTATTTCTATATTTTCCTTCCTCTGGAATTGATGAGGCACCTGGATTGGATCGTCCCGGATGAATTCAATCCGATTATACATCCTCACTTTTTCCTCAAGAAACTGCCGCACAGTACCCACTAATTCAGTGTCCATATTCTTTTGCAATCAAATCTTGTCAGGGTTTTCAGGGAATTGCCTGAATTCAGTTAATGATCTGCCCGTCCTTCAGGCGGATTTTCCTGTCAGCCATGCCGGCCAGTTCCATGTCATGGGTCACGATGACAAAGGTCTGTTTGAATTTTTCCCGGAGTACAAAGAACATTTCATGCAATTCCTTCTTATTCTGGCTGTCAAGATTCCCGGAAGGTTCATCTGCCAGGATCACTGCCGGTTCATTGATAAGAGCCCTGGCTACTGCTACCCGTTGCTGTTCCCCGCCAGAGAGTTCTGAAGGTTTGTGTTCCAGCCTGTCCTGCAGGTTCAGGAAAGTCAGCAGTTCCCTTGCCCTGGATTCCACTTCCCTGCGCGGATGCCTGGCAATAAACCCGGGTATGCAGACAT
>JAZGGT010000236.1:0-3049 GCA_036480555.1 Bacteroidales bacterium
AGCACACGGGTGTAGCTCAATTGGTAGAGCATTGGTCTCCAAAACCAAGGGTCGGGAGTTCGAGTCTCTCCACCCGTGCTAAGGTTTAAAAGATGAAGATTAAAACATATATTCAAGAGACCTGGAATGAGCTGATCTATAAGGTATCATGGCCAAGTTGGTCGGACCTTCAGAACAGTGCTGTCGTGGTCATGATCGGAACGGTGATCATTTCCCTGATCATTTTTGCCATGGATGTCAGTTTCAGGAATATCATGGAAACGATTTACGGCCTGTTTTATTAATGTTTAGAAATAACCGGACGAATGGGTGAGATCGAAAAGAAATGGTATGTCCTGCGGGCGATCGGTGGGAAGGAGAAGAAAGTTAAGGAAATGATCGAGAATGAAGTTTCCAGGCTCAACCTGCAGGATTATGTTTCGCAGGTACTGATACCAACGGAAAAAGTTTACCAGATCCGCAGTGGAAAGAAGATCAGCAAGGAACGGAATTTCTTCCCCGGATACGTACTGATCGAAGCTGCACTGGTAGGGGAGATCCCGCATATTCTCAAAAATGTTACCAATGTTATCGGTTTTCTGGGGACAAAAGGGGAAGAGGCACCCACACCTTTGCGAGCGAACGAGGTGAACAGGATACTGGGCAAGGTGGATGAACTGGCTGCCAGCGAAGAGGAGATCAATATCCCGTTTTTTGCAGGAGAATCTGTTAAGGTTATAGATGGCCCGTTCAACAGCTTTACAGGGGTGATTGAAGAGGTGAACGATGAGAAGAAGAAGCTGAAGGTAATGGTAAAAATATTTGGACGAAAAACACCGCTTGAATTAAGTTTCCTGCAGGTGGAAAAGGACTCATAAAGAAATTTGACAACTGTATTCTTTGCCGGATGCTCGGCGAATACGCTTCCAATATAGTTGGGCAATTTTATTGATTAACCGGAAATCGTAGATTTTAAATTATGGCGAAAGAAGTAGCAGGATTAATCAAGTTACAAATCAGGGGTGGAGCAGCGAATCCATCTCCTCCGGTCGGACCCGCACTGGGTGCGAAAGGAGTTAACATCATGGAGTTTTGCAAGCAGTTCAATGGGCGGACACAGGAAAAAGCAGGAAAATTACTACCGGTAATTATCACTGTTTATGCTGATAAGTCCTTTGATTTTATTGTCAAGACTCCTCCGGTTGCTGTTCAATTACTTGAAGCAGCAAAAACTAAGAAAGGTTCCTCGGAACCCAACAGGGACAAAGTTGCCTCTGTATCATGGAAGCAAGTTCAGCAAATTGCTCAGGACAAAATGGTTGACCTGAATGCTTTTACTGTTGAGTCTGCCATGAGAATGGTTGCAGGAACTGCGCGAAGTATGGGGATCACTGTAATGGGGGATTTCCCGACTAATCTTTAATCTCTAATAATAATGGCAAAACTGACAAAAAACAGAAAGCTTGCTGTAGAGAAAATTGAGGAAGGTAAACTCTATAAGTTAAACGAAGCTGCGAATTTGCTCAAGGAAGTCTCATCCGCCAAATTTGATGCATCGGTGGATATTGACGTCAGACTGGGTGTTGATCCCAGGAAGGCAAACCAGATGGTACGGGGTGTAGTAACGCTTCCACATGGCACGGGTAAGGAGATCCGTGTACTTGTACTCTGCACACCGGACAAGGAAGAAGAAGCAAAAAAGGCAGGCGCGGATTACGTTGGACTGGATGAATACGTTGAAAAGATACAAAACGGCTGGACAGACATAGATGTGATCATTACCATGCCACCCGCTATGGGTAAGGTAGGTAAACTGGGTAAGATCCTCGGTCCCCGTGGACTCATGCCGAACCCCAAGAGCGGAACGGTTACCATGGATATCGGGAAAGCCGTGGAAGATGTCAAGAAGGGGAAGATTGATTTCAAAGTGGATAAATTTGGCATCATACACTCCAGGATCGGCAAGGCCTCTTTTCAGACCGGGCAGATTGTAGACAATGCAAGAGAATTCATCAGCACTATTGTAAAACTCAAGCCGACAGCAGCCAAGGGAACCTATATCAAGAGTATTTCACTTTCCAGTACTATGAGTCCGGGTATCAGGATCGATACCAAAATAGCGGAAGATTAAGACAGCAGCTGAGATTAATGAATCCGAAATTATGAGAAGAGAAGAGAAAAATGCCATCATAGAGGGACTGACAGAGCAGATCAATAATGCCAGCCATTTCTATCTGACTGATATATCAGAGCTGAATGCTGCAGATACTTCCTCCCTCCGGAGAAAATGTTTTGAAAAGGACGTTGAACTGGTCGTGGTGAAGAATACATTGTTGAAGCAGGCACTGGATAAGTCCGAAGGCAATTTTGAAGAACTCTATGATACTTTGAAGAACTCAACATCGGTGATGTTTTGTGATACGGGTAACATTCCCGCAAAACTCATCAAGGAATTCAGGATGGTACATGAACGTCCCGTACTGAAGGCCGCCTTTGTTGAAGAATCAATTTATCTGGGCGAAGAACAACTGGATACACTGTCATCCCTTAAGTCGAAGAATGAACTTATCGGGGATGTACTCTTGTTACTCCAGTCACCTATGAAAAACCTGCTGTCTGCGATGCAGTCAGGAGGAAACAACCTGGCAGGCGTTGTACAGACACTTGCTGAACGAGAAGGATAATAATAATCAATTAATAAATTTTAGAAAAATGGCAGACGTTAGCGCAATTGCAGATCAATTGGTAGGATTGACTGTAAAAGAAGTAAACGAACTTCTTGACGTATTGAAAGAAAAGCATGGTATTGAACCTGCAGCTGCTGCGGTAGCAGTAGCCAGTGCACCCGCCGCAGGTGGGGAAGCAGGTGCTGCTGAGGAAAAGACCGCATTTGATGTGATCCTGACCGCACCCGGTGGAGCAAAGCTGCAGATCGTTAAGCTTGTTAAGGAGCTTACCGGTCTTGGCCTGAAAGAAGCCAAAGGCGTGGTTGATTCCGCACCTGCCCCGATCAAGGAGGGCATACCAAAGGATGAAGCTGAAAATTTGAAAACACAATTGGAAGAAGCTG
>JAZGGT010000237.1:0-10283 GCA_036480555.1 Bacteroidales bacterium
TACCCCGAATCCAAGACTTATCGAATGGAATATTTCTCCATCCGGCCTGTTTTTCATCTCATCTGATACCAGGTTCCGGACCTGGTATTTGTAAACACCTGAACTCACGAGATGGCCCTGTCCGTCACCCAGGTCCCCGTGACAACCCAGGCAGAAAACCTTGTAGACCTGTTTACCCCGGGTCAGGTTATCTTCAGTTTGATCAAACGGATTGGTAAGTTCCCTGCCGGCCCTGGTTCTTTCCCCGGTGGATGTCCCATAAGCAAAGGGAAGGGCATCCCGGGAAATTGTGCCTTCAACGGGGGACTGATTCGTTTTGCCGTCTGCGAATATTTCATTGGGGGAATAGGTTTCATAGGCATTGGAATATGCCATATCAGGGAAATAATCCCAGCCAGGATTTTTCCTGTCCCTGTCACAGGATATAACTGCAGCTACCAGCAGCAGGACAATAAAGGATCTGATTATAGACATGTTCATGCTTCTTCCTCCCTTATTTCTACAGCCCTGTTTGCCTTCATAATACCCTGTATGGTTACCAGCTCACCAGGGTCGGTTTCATCCTTGCTTACCACGATGACAAATTTATCATCGGTGGCACGCTTGTCATAAGTTTTGTGTTTTTTGCCAGGCCATAGTTTCGCCCGTCCCGAAAAGGTAGCAAGGCTGAGAATAGTAACTATGAAAATGGTCAGGACGATGGTAATAATGATGAAGGATGGGAAAGAATTAAATGGTTTCCCCCCGTAGTTGATCGGCCAGGAAATAACAGATGTCCAGTATAGGAAACCCAGTATAGCAATGGCCCCAAACAATCCATAGAAATAAGCAAATATCTGTAGCTTTGACTTGTTGCCCATGGCATGGAGGACTTCATGGATGGGGTAAGGTGTATAAACCTCCTCAATAATCAGGTCCTTTCCCCTGATTTCCTCCACTGCCTTCACCAATCCGGTTTCATCATCAAACACACCGATTAAATGACTGCTGCTCATTTTATTTGGTTTTATTTTCATTGCACTGATTAATCATATTTCCGCTTACCGATATCCCTTACTGCCTTCACTTCGCTGACCGCAATCATCGGGATAAATCGGAAGAACATCAATACACCGGCCAGGAATATCCCAATGGTTCCCACGTATGTGCCAACTTCCACCCAGGTAGGAGTATAAGAGACCCATGCTGAGGGAAGATAATCCTTGCTCAGTGAAGTGATAACGATATTGAATCTTTCGAACCACATTCCCAGGTTGATAAACAGGGAGATGATAAACAGCATCAGGAGGCTGGACCGGATCTTTTTAAACCAGAATAATTGGGGGATCAAAGCATTGCAGATGATCATGCCCCAGAATTGAAGGGCATATTCCCCGGTGATCCTGTTCTTAAAAAAGGTAAATATTTCGTATTCGCTGCCTGAGTACCAGGCCATGAAAATCTCAGTCAGGTATGCTGTTCCCATGATCAGGCTGATGAAGGTAAGGATCCGGGCAATGGCATCCAGGTGCCCGTCTGTGACATAATCTCCAAGCTTGTAAAGTTTCCTTATGATTATCATCAGTGTCATCACCATGGCAAAACCGGAAAATATAGCCCCAACTACAAAGTAGGGGGGGAAAAGGGTGGTATGCCAGCCTGGCTCAACCGAAACGGCAAAGTCCGTCGATACGATAGAGTGCACAGATACCACCAGCACGGCAGCAATGCCCCCCAGGATGAAAGCCAGAGATTCAAAACGCAGCCACTGCCGGGATGATCCGACCCAGCCCATGCTGAAAAAACCATATAATGCCTTCCTGACTTTTGAAGTGCACCGGTCACGTATGGTGGCAAAATCGGGAAGCATGCCCAGGTACCAGAAAGAAAATGAGATCAGCAGGTATGCTGAAATGGCAATGAAATCCCAGAACAGGGGACTGTTAAAATTAACCCAGAGGGGGCCGCGGGTATTCGGGTAGGGAAATATGAAGTAAAAAAGCCAGATGCGGCCCATATGAAGGGCAGGAAAAAGGGCAGCACATCCTACCGCAAAAACGGTCATGGCTTCAGCTGCCCGGTTGATAGAGGTACGCCATCTCTGACGAAGGATCAGCAGAAAGATAGAGAAAGCGGTTCCGGCATGCCCTATACCGATCCACCAGACAAAATTGATGATTGCCCATCCCCATCCTACCGTATTATTGACACCCCAGGTACCAATTCCTTTGGTCACGGTAATGTACATCGAATAGAATCCCCAGATACTGGCCAGAGTTGCAATAGTCATCATAGCAAACCACCATCTTCCGGGCTTGGTTTCAGTGGGAGCAAGGATGTCTGTGGAGATCTGGTGATAGGATTTTTCTCCATGGATCAGGGGCCCTCTTAGCTCTCTGTTATACATGAAATTATGCTTTAGTGTTTCTTACTTTGGTCAGGTAGCCTACCGAAGGCAATGTGTGCAACTCTTCCAGCAGGTGGTAATTCCTTTCATCCCTGAACATTCCGGATACCTTGCTTTCAGGATCATTCAGATCACCGAATACAAGTGCATCAGCCGGGCAGGCCTGCTGGCAGGCGGTTTTGATCTCCCCGTCCACCAGGGAACGTTCCTCCACTTTGGCCTGCAATTTCTTCTCCTGTATCCGCTGTACACAGAAAGAACATTTTTCGACCACACCTCTTTCCCTCACCACCACGTCCGGGTTCAGGACCATTTTCCCAAGACTGGAATTCTGGTGGAAATCAAATTCCCGGTTATTCACATAGGCAAACCAGTTGAACCTCCTGACCCGGTAAGGACAGTTGTTGATACAGTATTTCGTTCCGATACAACGGTTATATGACATCTGGTTGATCCCCTCATTACTGTGGTTGGTGGCTGAAACCGGACATACATTTTCACAGGGGGCATTGTCACAATGCTGGCACATC
This sequence comes from Bacteroidales bacterium, assembly GCA_036480555.1. Classification (GTDB taxonomy): domain Bacteria; phylum Bacteroidota; class Bacteroidia; order Bacteroidales; family SM23-62; genus SM23-62. The sequence continues at coordinate 2,917 of JAZGGT010000237.1, forward strand.
ACAGGTTGGTGGTAAACCCTCGGGTCACCCTGGGATTCAGAGTAATACCGGTCAATTCTGATCCAGTGCATGATCCTCCGGCGTTTCACTTCTTCCTTCCCTATGACAGCCCCATTATTCTCCGTCTGGCAGGCAATGGCACAGGCGCTGCATCCAATACATTTGTTCAGGTCAATGGCCAATCCCCAGTGATGCCCGTCAAATTCTGTCTTTTCATACAGGGTGGTGTGATGCTCTTCTACCTGTTGATGCAATTCATTCCCGGAATGGGGATCTTCATTGTATTTATTAAGGGTGGTTTCGCGTACGATGGCCCTTCCCTCCATAGAATGATGCTCCTGCGTTAACGCCAGCTCATGGATCATTCCGGTTTTTTCGATGGACACGCTTTTGACAAAGGTCTTTGTTTCTCCCCTGAGCAAAGGGTAGGCATTGGATCCCACACCGGTTGCCACCTTAGCGGAAACTAACCGGCCGAATCCGGCAGCCACGGAAACCGAATTGTCTGCCTGTCCCACCTGTATCAAAACCGGCAACTCAATCCTGTCAGCTATCCTGATAACATCCCCGTTTGCCAGTCCCAATTTCCTCCCTAAAGCGGGAGAAATGGCAGCCACATTATCCCAGGTCAGTTTGGTCACCGGGTCAGGAAGTTCCATAAGCCAGGGATTGTTTGCCTGCTTGCCGGTACCCATGCCAACACTTTCATATACCTGCAATTCAATGTCGTCCGGTGCTCCGCTTATACCGGTGGCTTCCATGATCTCTTTCAGTCCACCATGGTCGGGGTCAGGTTGACTTCCGGCATCGGAAGGAATCTCAAAAACTCCGTCCTGCAGTGAATGATTCCAGAAATCATCAAAGGAATTATATTTATTTTGCCTGCCAAATAAATTGGCCTGCCAATGATCCTGAATGACTAAATGAAAGTCTTCAGATCTTCCGCTCCATACAAGCAGGGTATCCTGTACCTGGCGGGTCTCGAAAAGGGTTGGAATAACCGGCTGGCCCAGGCTGTAATATCGGGTCCTGGCTTCTGCATCATTCCAGGATTCAAGGTAATGGCTATCCGGACAGACATATTGGACCAGGTCAGCCGTTTCATCGGGATGGCTGGCAAAGGATACGGTCAATCCTACCTGAGTGAGTCCCATTTTAAAAGCATCTGCATCGGGATAATCATAAGCCGGATTTATATTGTAACAGAGCAGGGCATCCACCTCTCCCGTTTGCATTTCATTAACCAGCCGGATCATCTGATCATCATGGCCAGCCCTGACATTCAACTGCTGGCTGAAGTCAATGGTTTGTCCGTAATTCCCGAGCAGGTGGTTGATCTCATTCACCATTTGCTGGCAGGCTGCATCATTGCTGCCGGAAACTACAAGGGATTTCCCCCTGCTCTCAAGAAGTTCACCTGCCAGTTCATCCAGGAAGACTTGTGAGCCCGGCGCCAGGTATACGGGTGCATTCAACCGGCGTGCCAGGGTATTGTAAAGGGCAGCCAGTATGATCCTTTCCTGGGAAGGCTTGATCCTGGTCCTGACATCCGCGTTACTGCCTGTAAGCGACATTCCGGTTTCGAACTGATAATGCCGGGACATGCCGGGATCTTTCTGCCGGGGATCCCTCCGGGTGGTATATTGTGCAGTATATTCGGCCGGTGATAACCAGGTGCCGAGAAAATCCGCCCCGAAGCTTACAATCACATCAGCCTTATCGAAATGATAAACAGGTATCCCCGATTTATCAAACGTTGCCTTGTTTGCCTCTAACATCCCCGATTGGGAAGATGCATCATAAGTGATCCATTCGGTTCCAGGAAACTTTTTCCGGAATTCATCCAGCACGGCCCTTGTAGACGGACTGATGATGGTGCCACTCAGCAGGACAATCTTCCCCCCGGCTGAACTTATCGAGGCCAGTTTTTCAGGGATCTCTTTATCGGCCTCTTCCCAGCTTATTTTTTCCTTATTCCTCGTTGGATGCTTGTATCGTGAATCATCATAGAGTCCAAGAATAGAAGCCTGCACCCTCGCAGTGGTACCCGTGGCGCCAAATCCTGAGCGGTCATTGGGTTCCAGTTTAATGGGCCGGCCATCCCTGGTCTTCACCAGGATACTTGCATATTCTTCACCATCAAAGTAGGTGGAGGCAAAATACTTGGCCACCCCGGGTGTAACTTCTTCCGGCCGGATAAGGAAAGGAATGGCCTTTTGTACAGGCCTTTTGCAGCTGGCAGCCAGTACGGCAGCACCTATGCTGAAGCCCCAGAGTTTCAAAAAGTCCCTCCTTGAAGCAGGCTGGTCTACAGTCTTGCTGTCCAGCAGATCAATCACTGCATTTTGATGACTGTCCCCCGGGTTTCCCCCTGTGTCAATCCTCAGGTTCTCCCTCCCTTCCAGACTTTGCCAATACTTTTTCACAGGCATTAAAATTTTAATAGTGACATTTCATACACTCTGTCCCCCCGATATCCTCAACACTTATCCTTTCCCGCTTCCCTTCCTTTAATTCCTGGTGTAGTTTTTCATATTTTTCATAAAATGCATTATCAATGAACTGTACCTCTGAGTCCCGGTGGCAATTCACACACCATCCCATGGAAAGATCATTGAATTGCCGGATGATATGCATATCTTCAACTGTCCCGTGACATTCAGCACATTCCAGCTGGCCTACCTTCACATGCTGGGCATGGCTGAAGAATACATGATCCGGAAGGTTGTATACCCTGTTCCATACAATAGGTTCATTGTTTACTACAGCACGGAGGATCTTATTAATCTCGAAACTGCCAGAACGGGTACCCTCCCTGACAACCAGCTGGTGGCAATTCAGGCAGACGGTAGCAGAAGGGATGCCGGCCGATTTACTATGCTCAGCCGTATTGTGGCAATACAAACAATTGATCTTGTTCTGACCGGCATGTATCTGATGTGAAAACTTGATGGGCTGGTCGGGAGCATATCCCGGTGAACGTCCAATAGCGATGGCTTCCCGCACAGTGGTATCAACGATATAGAACATGCAGGCAAGGATCAATACCGCATGGACAAATTTAAAGCGGAGCTTGCGGGTGACCGCCAGATCAGTAATGGCCGCAAGGATCAACACAATCGCCAGGATGAACAGGAACTTTTTGATGATTGCCGGTTTGCTGGTTATCAGGCCTTCCTCCTTTACTTCTTCCAGGTAAGCCTTGATCAGTACAAGGTCATCTTCAGACAGATCGTAATGCTGATGCACCTGCGACATCATCTGGCCTGAAGGTGAGAGCAGAACTGTGGTAAATTCCTCCAGGGATTTTTCATGGCTGGTAAGGGCAATGTCATAAACCGAAGGATTCCAGTTCAGGGTATCCAGTTCACGGGTATTATGGCAGGAAGCACAGCTTATAGCTCCCTCTCCCATGGGGATCAGTCCATAGAACAGGCGTTCTCCCCTTTTCAGCTGATTATGCGAAATGGCATGATCGTCAGATGCTGAAACCAACAGTGAACATACAGTTATAAATCCAAGGGATATGCAAAGGATGCTGATTGATCGTGATAGTTGATTCATAAAGATTCCGATGAGGTTATCAAATATAAAAAAATAATGGGTATGGAATCTTCTAAATAAGCTAGCGGTATAATTCGACAAAACCGGTCTTCTCAAACCGGCCCGTTCCCTGAACCGGTTTAACGAGGTAATAGTAAGTGCCAGGCAGCAGTTCCTGCCCGGACTGGTTCCTGCCATCCCACATGATCACGGGAGCCTCTGCCTGGAATACCCGAACTCCCATCCTGCTGAATATTTGTAGATTATAAATAGTGATGCCATTGGACTTGATGACAAAATAATCGTTCATCCCATCATTATTAGGAGAGAATACATTTGCACAATCGAGCACATCAAAAACCTCAACCAACCTCATGGAACTGTCTGCACAACCTGCCTGGTTCGAAACAATAAGGGCCACCCGGTATTGACCCTGTTCCTGAAAGCTGTGGATGAGCACCCTAGTGTCTCCTGTTTCTCCATCCTCCAGAAACCACTGATATTGATAGGGGATTGTATCCGGATACTGGGGAACATTGGCAAATACAACAGTGTATGATCCAAGTTCGACTGAATCTGACCAGAAGAATGTAGCATCGGGGTAAGGATAGACCTTGATATAGTACAGCCTGGTGATGGTCGTGTTGCTGTTGATGGTAATGCTTACGGTATATATCCCGTCGCTGTCATAGGTGACAGTTTGAGACTCTTTTCCGGTAGCTGTCTGCCCATTTCCAAAATCCCAGTCTACCGATGTTACGGTATCAACAATGGATGCATCAATATAAGTAAAGGTAACTTCCAGTGAACTGCATCCTGTGGTAGTATCTGCGATGAAGGTAATCTGGGCAAACCCAGGAATGCCAATGGATATACATAACAGCAGGACGGTATACCTCAAAAACTTCATTTGCAGCTTATTGGCTCAAATATATTAAAATTGGAAGGAGACCCCTATAGTTTTCGGGTTAACTTTTTAACAACCCTCACCTGGCTAAGGAACTCTTTGGCAAATACCCTGATGACAGTATAGATGGGTATCCCGAGGATCATACCAGGGATCCCGGCAAGTGTCCCTGCAATGATTATAACAAGGAAAATTTCCAGGGGATGGGCTTTTACGGTTGTTCCGAAGATCAGTGGCTGGGACACGAAATTATCTACCATCTGAACCACCACAACGACAGTCAGCATTGACAGCACCATGGGGAGTAACTCTGCGGAAAAATTCAGGTCCAGGTTGTTGGCCACTCCCAGGATTATCCCGATGGCACCCCCGAGGTAAGGTCCCAGATAAGGAATTATATTAATGACAGCCATGATCAGCCCGATGGTCACGGCCAGGGAGAAGTCGATGCCCACGATCAGCATACCGGTGGTAGCCATTACAAGGATGCCCGTGGCTTGTGCCAGGAGCCCGGCAAAATACCTCATCAGCAGATGCCGTGTGGAGGTCATTGCATTGCGGATTGCCTGCTCTTGTTTTTGAGGGATGAGCAATACGATAAAATCCGTAATGATGGATTTATCCTTCAGGAAGAAAAAGGCAATGAAAGAGATAGAAAAAATGGCAATGAAGACATTTCCGAGCAGGCCAACAATCGAACTGAAAATATTGGTGATCACGGAAATGTCAAGGACCGATTTTATCTTTACATTGATCGAGTCCTCCAGGCTGGTCCAATCATCCTGCCCAGTGTTGAAATCATTGTACCATTCTTCCAGTCTGTCGATGGGGTTTTCCAGTTTCTGTAAAAGCAATTGTGAATCAATCTGGGATAGTTCATTTGCTTCGTTGGCAATCAATGGTACAAACAACCTGAAGAAACCAAAAAATACAAACCATATCAGGACCAGCACGATCAAGGCACTGAGGCTATCATGCAGTCTGAATTTCCCCAGTTTAATCCGTCCCAGCAAGCCTACCAGCGGTCTGCCTATCAGTGAGAGGACGGCTGCCACCAGTACATAAGCCAGTACATTCGAGAAATACCATAAAACATAGCCAAGGATTGCTACTCCGAGGATGATCAGGAGATATCTGCAGAAGGAATTCATGTGTCAGGTCAGGGGTAATGATATGCCAGTCTCACAAATGTACTTATTTTGTTTTGAACTGTTTTTAAGTATTTTTGACAGACCATTAAAGCTTCTTCTCTGAGAAATGCAGCAATATCTGAATCTCCTCTCGCATGTACTCGAAAATGGTGCTGAAAAAAGTGACCGCACCGGAACCGGAACCATCTCCGTTTTTGGCTACCAGATGCGGTTTAACCTGGCAGATGGATTCCCGGTGCTGACCACGAAAAAACTTCACCTCAGGTCCATAATCCATGAACTGCTCTGGTTTATCAAGGGAGAAACAAACATTGATTACCTGCAACAGAACAAGGTAAGTATCTGGGATGAGTGGGCCGATGCCGGCGGAGATCTTGGTCCCATTTACGGATACCAGTCGAGGAAGTGGCCCGCCGGCGAGGATAACCAGATCGACCAGATCAATCAGGTGATCCAAAGCATCAAAGAGAATCCTGATTCAAGGCGGCATATTGTCAGCGCATGGAATGTTAGCGAGCTAAGTAAAATGGCCCTCCCTCCATGCCATGTGCTCTTCCAGTTTTACGTGAACCAGGGGAAACTCTCCTGCCAGCTATACCAGCGAAGCGCGGATATTTTCCTGGGTGTCCCCTTCAATATTGCTTCTTATTCCCTCCTGCTGATGATGGTGGCACAGGTAACCGGACTCAAAGCCGGGGAGTTTGTCCATACCCTGGGCGATGCCCATATTTACAGGAACCACCTTGACCAGGTTAAGCTACAACTTACCCGTGATCCAAGACCTCTTCCGACGATGGCCATGAACCCGGCAGTTACCGACATACTTGATTTTCAATTTGAAGACTTTGAGTTACAGAACTATGACCCCCACCCCCATATCAGGGGTGAAATATCCGTTTAACCATGATCTCAATCATTGTAGCAATCGCTGAAAACAATGCCATTGGCAAAAACAATGACCTGCTCTGGCATATCCCTGAGGACATGAAAAGGTTCAGGCAAATTACCAGCGGGCATAAGATCATAATGGGGAAGCGAACTTATGAGTCCCTCCCGTACCGGCCGCTTAAGAACCGTACCAATATTGTGATCTCAGATATCCCCGGAGACCATTACGAAGGATGTGTCATGGCTTATTCCATCCGGGAAGCCATGGACCATTGCAGTGCGGATGAAGAGTGTTTCATCATCGGCGGGGGCATGGTCTACCGCCAGTTCCTGCCCCTGGCCGATAAGCTCTATATCACCAGGGTGGATAAATCTTTTGACGCAGATATCTTTTTCCCGGATATTGATCCAGACACCTGGGAAGAAACCGGACGTGAAGAGGGTAGTGGCGAGGGACTGGATTTCAAGTATTCATTCATCACCTACCTGCGGAAAAAATAACATCTCCAACAGTGTCACGGTGTAAACCTGTATACCTGGACTGTTACTCTCCCGGTTGCCAGCCACATTCAGCACTTCGATCTCATGGTTTTGTATCCATCCTGAAAGCTCTGCCAGGTCCGGCAGGTTGATCAGTCCCGGATCAGAAATATCCCAATGGAAAACAGGCTGGCCATATTCTTCACACCATGACAATGTCAGGGCTGTACCTTCTTCCATAAATCCACCTTGTGTTACGACCAGGGTAGCATCCGCATCCTGTATATTCCTGTGGGTCCTCTCGTTATAGTCCCCTGCCTCAACTTCCCTGACAGGATACCTGCCAGGGATCCTGCCGGTTTCACATCGCCTGCCGGGTAGACACCAACCCCCGCATG
>JAZGGT010000238.1:0-3509 GCA_036480555.1 Bacteroidales bacterium
CACAAATGAAGGCGGGATTTGTTTATTCCCCGGTCAGCCTTCCCGGACATAATGCAGTATGGTTCTGTAATACCCTGAATTTCCATGGAGAAGGTGATTACGGTTTCTTTGACGATGCTTATTATCGCGATGATTTGTTCAATCCCATGCTGGAAGCCCTTGATTCATTAATTCCCGGTTCCATAAAAGATGTTGATATGATGGCCTTTTTTGCCAACCATCCGAGTAAGGTACGCAGCATACAGTTCTGGGATTTTAACTATTACAAGGGAGCCAACCCCGGTCCGGATGAATGGGAAACTCCTGAATTAAGGCCCCTGGAGTCGATGAAAACGGCACAGAAGAACTTTCGCAGGCTGATCCAATACCTTAAAAACCGCGAGGACATTGAGCTGACTACTTTTCGGGAACTGACTGAACGGTTCTCGTACCAGAAGGATGAAATAAGCAAAGAGGAACTTGGATTGATTGCCGCCAGGATACTAAAAGAAAACAAAGTTGTAGCAGATGAACTTTTCTCTGCGTCAGAAGTATTTTCAGCCCTTGCTGAGTCACTGGATCACTATCATGCAGAGCAGGAATTACCAATGCAGGTAAAAATACGAAGACCCTTTGGCCCCCTTGAAATGCCAGCCAGCAATCCGGAAATTGATCTGGTTCCGGCCGGCATCATACTTGAATTTTCAGGCACGGCTCAGGCATATATCGAAAAAACCAATCATCTGCCGGCATTTCTCCTTTATGAAGAAAAAAAGATCGGAACAGGTTCACTGCTGGCTCTCTTCAGCGAAATGTATATGAAGATCCAGGATTCAAACCTGCCGGATCATTTCTCCACACTTACCTTCGAAGCTTATCCATCTGTAAATGAAGAAAATATAATTAGCAGCGTGGCCGCATGCAAGGAATGGCCCGTTCACAGGGAAGACCTGGACATGAGCCATCTGATAGAGATGACAAAGCTGCAGTTATGGACCCTGAAACCGGCCCTTGAAATGAACGAAAAGAGATAGGAGGGTCATATGATCAAGCATATATCAGAGGTTGTTACTGAAAAAAATATCATTATCCTTTCTCCCCATTATGATGATGTAATATTAACATTTGGAGGTTATCTGGATGCCCTGGTGGCAAACCAGTTAATTCATACAAAGAACATTCATATTATCCATATTTTCAGCCGGTCCAATTACCAGGCTCGTGAAGAGGAAGGCAACAGGGACCAATCCCTGAAAAGGATACAGTATGCCACCGGAATCCGGCTGCTTGAAGACCTGAATTGCCTGGATGATTTAATCGGTCACGGACATTATACTTATGAACTCATGGCTGAACGGGAGTGTATGATGCGCCAGAAAAGTTGGAAGGCCGGTGAAGCATTTGAGTTTCCCCAGGGGAGCAAAGACAACTTTAACACTGAAGATTGGAAAATATACCACCGGATCAAAAAACATGCTCTTAAATGGCTTATTTCCGCGGACTGTGCGATTTTGCTACCCCTGGGGATAAAGGAACATATTGACCATATTTTACTGCGTGAAGCCTTAATGGAGGCCAGGGATGAATTGGAGCAAAATACAAGTGCAACAATCTGTTTTGGTGAAGACCAGCCTTATGCCGGACACGCAGATAAAACTGATTGGGATAAAGCCAGAACCTATTTAAATGAACTGCCTGCTGTAAAGATCAATTACCGTATTGACGCAGAACGGAAATCGGACCTCCTGATGAAACATTATCCCTCGCAGGTTGAAGAAAGTTACAGAGAAGGCATACTAAACCGGGCTGACCAGTTAAAACAGAAATATGGGTGCGATACAGGGGTGGAACGTATATACATCATTGCTTAACCCGGATGCTGCCCATGGGATACCATCCATCCTCATTTATCCCGCTTATGGCGAGCTTAACTGCCGGTTCAAAAGAATGAGGGGATACAATGGCTATCTCGAGTTCATATTTACCCTCGAGTATATCCTGCGGCAGAAAAACCTTGTCATCATAGACGATATCACCCGGCAACCAGGTAAGAAGGTTTGCATCGGTGATTAAGACCCTTGTCATATCTGAATTCCTCAACCGAATGGCTAACTTATAATCTTTATAGATTGGGGCCACCCCTTTGTTTTCCCACCAGGTTGTAAAGGCTATACTTCCATTGGGTTTTACCCTGTCAGGAAAGGTCAACTTTCGCAGTACAAAACGGTATCCCATTTTTTTCAGCCAACCATCTATCAAAGGCCTCCACTCCTCTGGTACAGCTGAACTCTTTGCGTTGAAAGTGGACATATGCCATTTAAGTCCCTGGTCAAAAATGTATTTCACATCCTCTTTGTCATACTTATGTTTATCCTTCCAGCTCGAGAAAGTACCGCATATCTCCATGGCAATGGGGGCCTTTTTCCAGGCTTCACTCATCCCACTCTTGATAATATCCTGTGGATAAATGTCAAACATATGAGCTCCCCCCCATGCTGGATTGAAACCCAGATCTCCCAGACAGTCAATACGCCATCCCAGGTGACGCATCTCCGGTCCCACGCCATTATTTCTCCCATCAGGCCAGTAAGCAGCAATGGGTAAGCCCTTGACAAGGACTCCCGGATCAGGCGCATCTCCGTTCAGGGGTTGAAAGATAAGGTGAGTTTTTCTGAAATGATCAAGATATGCATGTACAAGGGCTTTCCTGGTTTCATCACTGAGTAAATGGGTCCCTGATCCCTCACCCCAATAACCTACAAAAGAAATATCGACGTGCTCCAGGTCTGGGTGACCATCATAACGTTCGCCCATGGCCTTGATCATACCGCCAAAATATTGAGCATACCTGGGATCTTCAGGATCAACCCTCCAATGCTTGCCGGATCCTGACAGCGTATCCGGGCCTACTATTTTTCGATACCAGTCCGGCACATCCTTCTCATCTCCTGATTCATAGGGCGAGATTCGCAACATCAACGTCTGCCCTCTTGAAGCAGCAGTTTCCAGGGCCCTGTCAATCATCTGCCAGTTGTATACCCCCGGTTCTGTTTCCAGGAACCGCCAGTTAACCCTGAAATAGGCAATGGAAGTCTGGGGATAACCTTTGTTTGTAAGATCCCCGTCAAACTCCTGGTAAACGATCGGCAGTCCCTCTGTCCACCCGATGCCATAATTTAAAGTATCCCCATTAAAGCGCTGAAAGGTGGTAAATCCTATTCCTGGATTGATCAGTACATCATCAATTTCTGTTGGTCTGACCGTCACTGTTTCGATTTCTCTATTTTCCTGACAGAAACCTGCTGAGAAAAGTGTAATGAATACACCTGTTAGGACAATATTCTTCATGTTTTTTTAATAATTTTATACGTACCTACGGTTACAAGAGGAAGCAGGTAAACCAAAAGAAATCCCCAGCTTAATGCACCATAGCCTTTAGCGATTAGATTGATCAAACCAAAGCTTGAAATACCAAATGCAATCAATAAAAACACAGAGGCAATGATAGGTCTATAGGCCCTGGGCATTTC
>JAZGGT010000239.1:0-4498 GCA_036480555.1 Bacteroidales bacterium
GGAATGGACGATTGATTCACCCCCATCCCTGGAAAACTTTGAAGAGGATATTGAAATTACCAAAGGTCCATATGAATACGAATAAAACCTGTTAATATGTCACCACAAGCACATGCGGATGAACACAGGGACGATATAGGCTCCCGCTTTGGGATGTGGCTTTTCATATTTACAGAATTGCTGCTTTTCGCGGGACTATTCATTACTTATTCCGTATTCCGTTATAAGAACTGGCAGGCTTTCCACCTGGCAGCCGAGGAACTGGATGTATTCATCGGGGCACTGAATACCGTTATTCTGCTGGCAAGCAGCGCCACTATCGCCATGTCCATCACAGCCCTGCAACAAAAAAGGAAGATACTGTCCCTTAGCCTCATGGGGTTTACCCTTATTGTCGGATTAATATTCCTGGTGAACAAGTATTTTGAATGGAGCCTGAAATTTGAGCATGGATTGTATCCTGGATCAGAAACCCTGGTGGAATTAGGAAAAGGGGAAGTGCTGTTCTTTGGCCTGTACTTCTTTATGACCGGACTTCATGCGCTTCACATCATTATCGGACTTGTATTTATCGGTGTCGTATTCAATTATGTTATCAAGGACAAGATCACCCATGATAATTTTGTCCTACTGGAAAATGCCGGCCTGTACTGGCACCTTGTAGATATTATCTGGATATTCCTGTTCCCCTTATTTTATCTTATCACATAAAAGAATGTCATGAGCCATAACGACGAAAAACCTCACATTATACCATACAAGACCTTTCTGTTGGTTTTGCTGGCACTGCTGGTTTTTACCTTTATATCCATAGGGGTAACAAGTTATAACCTTGGACCCCTGACCGTTTTGATAGCGCTGTTGCTGGCAACATTCAAGACCATCCTGGTACTGACCTATTTCATGCATTTGAAATATGACGTCAAGATGTTTGGTATCCTGGTGGCTGCAGTCCTGGCACTGATAGCCGTGGTTATTTTTATTACATTCCTAGACTATTTATTCAGATAAAAATGTACTCAGCAACCCAAATAGATGCATCCAATTTTGTCGAAGGTGTTGACAGGGCATTCATGATAATTCTGGGCTTCAGCTTCTTTTTCCTGATTGTCCTGACCTTCCTGATGATCCTTTTCATTGTCAAATACCGCAGGAGCAAGCATCCCAAGGCAGTACAAATGAAAGGCAACACAAAGCTTGAAATTGCATGGACCGGCGGAGCCCTGGTACTGGTACTGGTATTGTTTTATTACGGCTGGGCCGGATGGAAACCCATGATGACCCCTCCCGATGATGCCATGAAAATTAAAGCCATTGCCAGGATGTGGCAATTCCAGTTTGTGTATGACAACGGCAAGGTTACCGACACCCTTTATGTACCGGTTAACCAGTCAGTAGTGCTTGACCTGGTGGCCCTGGATGTAATTCATAGCCTGTATATTCCGGCCTTCAGGGTTAAGGAGGATATGGTGCCGGGATTGAAGAAGGACATGTGGTTCAGGGCACAGCGTGTAGATGAATTTGATCTTTTTTGCGCCGAGTATTGTGGACTTCAACACTCATACATGTACACAGGCGTGAATGTTTTATCCGAGGAGGATTTTGACCGATGGTATACGGACACCACGGCAGCAAAACCTGCAGCGGGTGTCCCTGAGTGGGAAGGGGGACTGAATGTAATGAGGAAGAATGGATGTAACATCTGTCATTCATCTGATGGATCTAAACTGGTCGGACCTTCCTACCTTAGTGTATTTGGGAATACCCGGGTGGTAGAAACGGGTGGTGTGGACAGGGAAGTGGTGGCTGATTCGACCTATATCCGCACCGCCATATATGATCCGGATGCAGATATCGTGAAAGGATTTAACAGGGGGTTGATGCTCTCCTATGAAGGGCTCGTAACCGAAGAGGAAATCGGTTTGATCATTGAATACCTGAAACACCTTAATCAATAATTTCGGTACGTTCGTCAATTTGAACCTGGTTTTTATCACCAAACTGAAACAAGGAAGTCCCCCGACACGTATTAAAAGATGTAACAGCTACGTTCTGTTATTCACACATTTAGATGAGTTAAATCACCTCATTTATATGAGTATTTTTAGAAATTGAGCTATATTTACTTAATAAATGATAGAGTATTCCTCCATAGAGATCATCAGTGGTATAGCTAAAAGGAAGGAAAGGATCATCAATCATGTCTACCGGACATGTTATCCTGATATTAGGAAACTGATCCTGACCAATGCCGGCAATGAACACGATGCTGAGGATATCTTCCAGGAAACTATGCTCAAAGTTTACCAGAAAATCACTGAACACGGATTAGAACTCACCTGCAAATTCAAAACCTATCTTTATTCGGTTTCCCGGTTTTTATGGCTCCAGGAGCTGGAAAAAAGGAAACCGATTAGGAACAGGCAGGAAAATGTTGATTTGATCATAGATGAGAACGACAGAAAAAATACGAGGGAAGATGAAAAACTCAGGCTCTATGAAACACATTTCAGGGAACTGAGCAAAGAATGCCAGAAAGTACTGAATATGTATTTCCAGAAAGCCTCAATGGAAGAGATCTGTGTGGCTATGGGCTACAAAAATGTACAGATTGCAAAAGATAAAAAATACCGCTGCAAAAAAACCCTTATGACAAGGATTTATAATAATCCAGAATTTAAACAACTGCAAAATGAAATACACCTGGCTGGTTGAGAAATACCTGGAAGGCGAACTAAGCGGTGAAGCATTGCGCAAGTTCGAGCTGGAGATCCTCCGGAAACCAGAGGTTGCCGAAGAGGTTGAAAGGGTTCGTTCCATGAATCATTTCATGAAGGAACAACATAACAAATTCCAGGATTCGATCGGATTGATCGAAGACTATGAAGACAGTGAAAATGTGATTGATGAAGAGATCATCAGACAGGATCTTGATGGTTTAAAAGTCAGGAAGATCAGTTCTGACCAGAAAAATGTCAACGATCTTAAAACAAAGCTTACAGAATCAAAGATCAGCCATAAGTTGGTGGACCAGCAGAGCAACAAGGTCCTTGTCAGGAAAATTTCTGTATGGCTGGCAGCAGCTTCTGTGGCAATCCTGATTGTCACCTCAATTTCTCTGCTGACTGGCAGCAGGGGTACAGTGGACTACATGGCTGCCTATCAGCAATTTTACTCAGCACCTCAAACAGACCTCCTGTCTCGTGATATGGGCCCGGGGATCGATAATACCTATAATCTGGCCCTCAAGCAGTATGATCTGAAAAATTACAAAATTGCCAACCAGCTATTTAATGATATCCCTGAAGAATCCCCGCCCAACACTCACTATTACCTGTACAAAGGTGTTACAGCAATGGAACTTGGAGATTTTAAGGTGGCTATTGAATCACTTTCAGAACTTAAGTCAGATGTTGTGCTAAAGCATCAGGGTATGTGGTATCTGGGACTCTCCTACATTGCAATGGAAAATATTCCGGCTGCCCGGCAAGTACTCGAGGAGATCATTGCTACAGACGGATATAACAAAAAGCAGGCAAAAAAATTGCTGAGAAGCATTTAACTCCTGCTTCTTCCGGTTTTCCTTCGAACCAGGATCAGGCCTGGCACCATGATCATGATGATACCCAAAACAGGGATGATCAGTTTATACATTCGAGACAGGAACAAAGTATCCGGGTTCCCGACAAGGATATACCCGGCCCAATACTGAGGGTGCTGATAGGATGGTGCAGCATTTTCCAGAAATTCCAGTTTTGCCCTTCTCAATGCCATCTCTGTGGATCTTCCTGCGATCAATTGCCTGTAAAACCCCAGCATCAGTTCATAGCTTTGTTTATCACTGACCGTCCATAAGGTCATTACTATGTTTGGCACACCGGCATAAATAAAAGCCCTGGCAAGGCTCATGATCCCCTCTCCCCGTTTTAGCCCTCCTGTTCCCGTATTACAGGCACTTAAAACAACCATCCTAGCGGCCAGGTCAAGGTTATAGATCTCATATACGTTGAGGAAACCATCTTCTTCAACATTTCCTTCCGAAAAAACAAGCTTTGATTTCAATGGATCTTCGTCATCGAGGAATGCATGTGTTGCCAGATGGATAATATGGCTCTCCCCGGCCAGTTTCTTGAAAAGCTCCTCACTTGCTGCAGGGCCGGTAAAAGCCCTGCCCCCTGTCATTTTACCAATCTCCATAGCCTCATTTATGGAGCCGGGAAGTGATCTGAGGCTGCTTCGGTCAATGGTAATTTCCCTGAATTCACCCGCGGATGCCACCATGTCTGAAGTATTACCATAACCCGGTGCAAAAGCTATCAGTTTATTCAGCTTGATCCTGTCTCCTTTTTTCAGCCTCTCCATCAGGGTGGCTGAATATCCGTATCGAATTGTATAATCTCTGATCAGAAAAGGTACCTGATTGAACAAACCCGAAAATTGCTTTACAGGTTCTGATACAAGGATATCGAAGGGGAAATATGACAATTTTCCCTCGGGA
>JAZGGT010000240.1:0-3639 GCA_036480555.1 Bacteroidales bacterium
GGGGATGTTCCCATATCCGTACCATAGACTATCCGGTCCTGGTATTTCACAATAAACGCTGCCGTGGTCCTCGGGGTTGCGCAGATCTCTGCAAACCGGGCACCTATATCAATATGCAGATTGGGATAAGCATCAAGCAGGCCGGCAATGATGCCCAGGTCATATCCGCAATTCGCCACATGACAGGCAATAAAGGTTGTATTGGGATGGTTTTTAACCGCTCGTTCAAGAATGTCGATCATTCCCTGGTGGTCAACAATATCCGGCTGGTTGTCAAGCCTCCACTTATAGGCATTCATCAGCCCGTCATTGGTGGAGTCCATTTCTTCATACATCCATTTTGGTTCAGCCACATGGATGTTTATCGGCATACCCAGCTCAGCACATTTATCCCATATTGCACCCATCCTGGGATCATCTGCATGCAGGCCCAACGCAGCTGGTTTGCAGAAGAAGAACCCCTTTCCCTTGTCCCCTAATTCTCCTACTCCCCTGGCCCCTCTTTTATGGCATCGTTCAAGTTCGGCAATGGCAGTAGCCGGAAAATCCGGACCTTCAAAGTCTGTAAAGTCAATGCCGCACCAGACTTCGAAATGCTCGGGATATTTAGCATAGGCATCAAAGACCGAATCAAACTCCCGGCCATGGATCGGGGATAATATGACAGTTTTTTCAATACCCCGTTCATCCATGGTTTTTACCCATTGATCCATCTCGGCTTCACTGCGTGCATAAGTATGTGCATGCATGTCAATGACCGGATACCTGGCTTTGTCAACAGTGGTTACCGGAACATTGAAGATTGATTCGGGCCTGAAATTTTTCAACAACAGTGTTTGAGGTGCATCAGAATAGATTTCTGTTCCACCAGGTTCCATGTTCTGCTTGCTCTCATTGATACATCCGATGCCTGAAAGCAGAAGAATTGAAAATGCAATGATGATTAATTTTTGCATAATAAGTGTTTTAAGTAAGCTAATAGTTATAAACCTGAAAACATCACACATCCCGGTCAATTATTCAAAGCTCTGAGCCTTATGGTCTCGCCCGGAGCGGTCTGGAATGTCAGGATGTTCCCATCGGACTGGTATTCCTTGCTGGCTTCAAATTTTCGTCCCGCAAAGGGATCAAGGATGGAAACTTCACCTCCTTTTTCCGAGTGGACCTCAAGTTCCATTACCTTCCCTCCTTCCATCACGGCGGAGACCAGGAATGCCCCTACGGCCCTCAAATTCTCAAAACCGGCATCTTGCCAGCTGGCAGGAATGGCAGGGAATACATTGATAACACCGGCATGGCTCTGCAGTAACATTTCCTGTATCCCAGAAGCAAATGCAAAGTTCCCTTCCAGGGTAAAGGGGCGGTAGATAAAGTTTGAATGTCCCGCCTTGCACTGGTCACCATTCACATGAAAGGAATTTTTCAGGCAGAAACATTCGGCAAAAAGGCTCAATGCACGGGCAGCTTTTTCACCCTGCAGGGCACGGGCATAGAGATTCCCCTGCCAGCTGAATGAATAACCGGTCCACTCGAGGGTACCCTGCTTTTCAAGATTATCCAGTGTATTCAGGATAATCTTCCTGTCGGCCTCGCCATGTGAGAAATCGAACAAACCCAAAGGATGATAGGTCATCAGGTGTGAAAAATGCCTGTGTGATTCATTGTAAGGGAAGCCCGGCGCAAACATCAGTCCCGTTTCAGGATCAACGGCCAGCTCAGGCCATTCAGAGAGGATTTTCTTCCAATTGTCCGCCTCCTCTTCCAGTCCGAGTTCCATAGCAAGTTCGGCTGCTTTTTCGAAGGTCCACAGTATGAGTCCCAGGTCAAAATTAGTTGTTTCTGCGAACCAGGCTTCTTTGGAATTGTGGTATATCTCGGGACTAGAACTCATGAGGAGTTTTCGTTTTCCATCCTGTGATTCAACAGACACCTGGTCAAGGAATATAGCAACCTCTTTCAGCCAGGGATAGGCCCTCTGTTCCAGGAACTCCCTGTCCATGGTATACTGCCAGTGAAGGTAGAAATGATGCGCCAGCCAGGCACCCACGGTTTGTCCCATGGAATACTGTATCCATCCTCCCATGGGTTCGCCTTCCAGGGTAGTGACACCGGGGACATTCATTCCTTCGACCCCGAAATAATCCCTGGTATATTGCCGGAATGCGGGACGGTACTTCCAGAGCCAGTTGAGGAATCCCTCCTCCAGCTGAAGGTGGTTCCCTGCATATGATGGCCAGTAACTAAGCTGGGTGTTCAGGTCATGGTGAAAATCGCCCTTCCATGGCGGGAGTTTTCCATTGTCAGCCGTCCATACAGATTGCAGGGCGATGGGTGGAGCATCTCTGCGGGCCGCTGCACCGAACTTGTACATCTCCAGGTAATATTGCTTTTCGAGCAGGGGATCCGGGATCTCAACCTGCGACCGGTTCCAGTAATCTTTCCACCAGTGTGCATGCTCCTCAAAAGATACCAGGTACCCTTGGTCCATCTCAGTTGATACTACCTGGGCGGCCGGGGGACTTTCCTCCCATCCCGTGTTTTCCGAGGATATTGACCAGCATCCTTCCAGGGTATTCTTTCCGGCTTCCCACATGGTATGTATCTGGTATGAAAAATCAGCCCAACCCTGCTGTTCATAAGTGATGGAATTTTTCTCTATCCGGATCTCTCCCTGTGGGTAACCCAGCTGGTCCAGGTCACTCATGGACTGATCAACGCGCTCACGGTTGCCTTTTTGGTTGTAGGCCGGAGAGACCAGCTCGATGTTCAAGCCTTCCGGGATATCCTCAAATTTATACCAGCCCACAGGCTTCTCAGCATGGATAAAGGTGGTCAGCCTGCTGCCGTTTACCCATTCAACCAGGCAGGTGGCAGAGGTGAGGTCAAGGCTCACCTGGCTGATCTCTCCCAATGCGGCGATATCAAACTCCAGGGCCCCGGCCGGGATCTTTGAAGGGGCGGCCAGCTGATTATAAGGTACATCAAAGACAGACTGGACCTTTTCATACTGATCTGCCTTCCAGTGTTCATAAACATCCCTGAACTTCCATTTATCGAAGTCAATATTCTTCATAGGGCGCAGGTCCCAGAGGTCAGACCGGTCAAGCGAAAACCTGAGCCTGCCATTTTTCTCCCACACCAGGTTGCCTAACATCGCGTTACCCAGCGGGATGGCTTCATCCCAGGTTTGAGCCAGTTCACTGAAAACCAGGTTATGGTCCGGAGAGACTACCAGTGTATCCTTCCTGGTGCAGCCCGAAAGGACAATGAGGATGATCACAAACAGAGAGACGATACTACAGTTTTTTAACTTCATACTAATCTTGTTTAAACTTCAATATATAGCTTGCAGTGCTTTCCTTCCCAAAAAAATGATAGCCGGAGGGTGCGTACATATATGCGGGTTCCCCATTGATCAGCAATACCTGCGGCCTTTCAAACTTAATGATATCCCCTCCATAATGTTTGCAGGCCTTTTTCAGTTTATCCCTGCCCAGGTATTTAACAACAGGATAAAACCCCTGTTCCACTTCATCAAAGCGTATTCCATCATCAGACTTCCACAGCAAACCTCCTCCCTTCCCAATCAAGCCATGATTGTCAGTAGTCAGAAGGCAAACTTTCCTCCGATAAAGAAAA
>JAZGGT010000241.1:0-2037 GCA_036480555.1 Bacteroidales bacterium
GGAAGAAGTCAACAGGTTCATGTATGAATCAGATGAGATTTGTAAAAAGTCACAAAGCCAGGTAAAAATGTAATTAAGATATTATTTCATGAATCGAATAATGAATATAACCTATTGTAGATTAGCGCTATATCTGGCATCCATCATCTTTCTCACAAGTTGTGGCCAGAAGGAGGCCGGATCATCAACAGAATTTTTTAAAACGCTAAGGACTGATCATCTCCGTCTGATATTTACCGCCGAAGACCAGGAACGGATTGAAAAACTAAGAAAAATCGACCAGTCACTTGACTCCCTTATCCGGATTACCATTTCCCGGGCCGATCATACAATTGAGCTATCTGACATTGAATTTTGTCCGGACTCTCGGAATACCATCCTAGATGCAAGCAGGAGTGTTCGCGAGCGATTACTGGATCTGGCAATGGCATACAGGTTTACCGGCGACAAAAAATATATGGAAAGTGCCCTGGGTAATATAAAAACAGTTGCAGATTTCCCAACCTGGAACCCGGCTCATTTCCTGGATGTCGCTGAAATGACTGCCGGTGTTGCTATTGCCTACGATTGGTTGTATAATGATCTGAATCAAGAATCCAGGGAATTCATAAGGGAGGTGATCGTTGAAATGGGACTCCGGGAAGGCCTTACTGCCTATTATACCGATTCCCTGGATGCCTTCTGGGACGACAAGGTTAACTGGCGCATAATGGAAAACAACTGGTATTTTGTTACAACAGGGGGATTAACCCTCGGGGCGCTGGCTGTGGCTGAAGATCATCCGGAAATAGCTGAAGAAATCATAAGGTTCGGGATGAAAGATATTCAAAGATCAATCGTCCGGTTTGCACCGGATGGGGTCTGGTATGAAGGCCCGGGCTACTGGGGGTATGCGATGTATTATTTAGCACAACTTGTTTCTGGACTTGAATCAGCACTGGGAAACGATTTTGGTTTATCGGAAAGCGAGGGACTTGACAGGACTTCTGTGTATTATGTGCAAACAATCAGTCCTGCCGGGAAAAGGTTCACATTTGCCGATTGCGGCCGCAATGAATTACATCCTTGGTTCAATCCGGCATTCCTCTGGCTTACAAGGAGATTTGATCCGCCTGAAATTGTTGATTTTGTACAAAAAGAAATTGGAAGAGCCATTCAGGAAAATGTTTCTTCACCTCTGGCCATATGCTGGTACACCCGTTCAGAAAAGAAAACTGAATACGAAAACAAACCGGTTGCCAAGTTCTATACCGGGGATATTGATCTTTTTTGCTATAAAAGTTCAGACGTGGATTCCAATGCATTGTATTTTATTGCAAAAGGGGGTAATAATGCCATCAACCACCAGCAACTTGACATAGGTACTTTTGTTGTGGAATCGGATGGTATACTATGGGGTGTTGATCTGGGGGCAGGACAATATAGTCAGCCGGGATTCTTCAGTAAAGAACATGACGGGCAGCGGTGGACATACTACAGGAACCAGAATAAAAGCCATAGCACCCTGGTCTTTGGTGACAGGAACCAGGAAGTCCACGGAACAGGAAGGTTAGTAAAGACATCCAGGGGATCAGACCCTTTCGCAATCATGGATATGACAACTGCCTATGAAGACGAAGCTGGTCAGGTGCAGCGGGGTTATAAAATCCTGGAAAATTCGGCTGTGCTGATCAGGGACGAGATTTCAGATATACAAAATATGGATATCTTGAGGTGGGCGATTGTAACCGATTCAGATATTTCGATCTCGGGGAATTCCGCAGTATTTACGAAAGAAGGAAAAGCCTTTTATTTAAATATTATTGAGCCGCAGGATGCAGAATTTGTCGAGGTCTCGACCTTACCACGCAAAAACACTGAATTTAAAAACAGGAGCTACCGCATGCTCAGCTTCTATGTAACTCCTGGCAATCCCGGGGAATCAGTTTCTCTTTCAGTTTTAATGTCTGGCGATCAGGAGAGAGTGGATAAAATCGGAACCAAGGCCACGCAAGAACTTTCATATTGGTAAACTCTATAAAGTGCCGGAGGAAATAC
>JAZGGT010000242.1:0-6080 GCA_036480555.1 Bacteroidales bacterium
CACAGGCCATCTGGACAAGAATCATACCTGTTTCGGAAAGGTTGTCGAAGGTCTTGATATAATCGATGAGATACAGCAGGGAGATAAGATCGAGAAAATTCTCATTGCTGATGACCAGGAATAGCGACTCCGAAGCAAGCAAAAGGCCTGAGGATTGAATATATTGCCGATTTAATGGTACGGATACCTATCTTATTGGTTTACGGCTATTTGAAATCCAGGAACATGACTGGGAGGGCCAGTTAATCAGACGGCATAAACTGTATAAATTTCAATGTGAGTAAAATTTCTTGGAATTCAGTAAGGGTTGGCTCACATTTCTGTTGTAAATTGTTAAAGCAAACCAACCCGGTATAGATTTATGAAAGAAATTGAGATCCTTGACCGTATAGCGATCAGTGTGAAAGCGCATAAACTGCTGAGGGTACTGTTAAGGGAAAACCCGGCTTTCGACGAGATCATGCGCAACTCCCGTAACGAAACCGAAGCACTGGTGGGGGTTCGGGAATGGATAGAGAAGGAATATGCCGGACACGAGGAGGCATTCCGCTTTTTCAGATCCCCAAATACGGGACGGGAACATTTTGATAAGCTGGATTGGCAGGATTACGCCATCATCCGGTTGCTGGATTATATTGAGCATGCCGGTAAAGAGTATCCTGATCTGAACCTGCGTGGGGAAATGGCCGTTAGCAATCCAATACAGTTGATCTGGCTGGGGGTTCACCGTGGTACCGGCGGGGCCAAACCCGGTTTCTACAAAGACATGATAGAGCTTTTCAGGCAGCTGCGCGGGAAAAGTAAGCCGCACATGCCAGACCGGGAAACAGTACTGGAATGGATGGACAGGTATCCATCGGGACTGGATCCGAGGATCATTGCCCTCCGGGAGGAAAACAGGGAACGGATCCTGAAGATCCTGATCCGCAGGATACCTGGCAGTGTAGAAAAGGGACAACGTTACTTTTTTGAAGAGGGAATGAGTGAAGAGCAGAAGCTGGAAAAGGCCAGGGAATGGTGGAAAGATCACCGATTCAATCTCCGGTACGCGGTGAGGGATCCGGATCTGCTGAACGAAATGCTCGGTTACTCTCTCGATCCGGATACTATGAAGATCCTGAAAGAAGCGGAGCAGGCAGGAATACCCTTTTTTATCAATCCCTACTACATCTCACTGCTGCATGTCCGGGTACCCTATTTCGCGGTAGGGGCAGACCTGGCGATCCGTCATTATGTGATATACAGCAAGCAACTGGTACAGGAATTCGGGCACATTGTGGCCTGGGAAAAGGAAGACCTGGTAAAACCGGGCGAACCCAATGCTGCCGGATGGATTCTGCCCACGCAGCATAACATCCACCGAAGGTATCCCGAGGTGGCCATCCTGATCCCGGATTCCATGGGACGTGCATGCGGGGGACTCTGCTCATCCTGCCAGCGCATGTATGATTTCCAGAGTGGCAGGCTGAACTTCAACCTGCATAAGTTGAAACCCGATGAAACCTGGTCTGAAAGACTTAAAAAACTGTTGGAGTATTTCGAGGAAGATAACCAGTTAAGGGATATCCTGATCACAGGAGGAGATGCTTTCATGAGTTCAGACCGGACCCTCAGGGAGTTGCTGGACCAGGTACTGGATATGGTAAAGCGAAAGCGGAAAAAAAACCAGGGCCTGCCGGACGGTGAGAAAAAAGCAGAAATCCAGCGGATACGTTTTGGCAGCAGGCTGCCGGCTTACCTGCCCCAGCGTATTACAGAGGAACTTGCATCGGTACTGGCTGATTTCAAAAAGAGGGCCAGTAAAGAAGGAGTTTGCCAGTTCCTGGTTCAGACGCATTTTGAATCCCCCATGGAGATAACCCCGGAAGCCAGGACAGCCGTGGAAAGGCTCATCAGGGCGGGATGGACGGTTACCAACCAGCTGGTGTTCACCGCTGCAGCTTCCCGGAGGGGGCATTCGGCCAAACTCAGGATGGTGCTGAATGATATCGGGGTGCTCCCGTATTATACTTTTACAGTGAAAGGTTACATGGAAAACAACTTCAGTTTTGTCCCCAATGCACGGGTAGTACAGGAACAACTGGAAGAAAAGGTGATCGGAAAGATCCATGAGGATCATTATGAGACCATCCGTAAATTCCCCGAGGAAGCGGAAATGATGGTGGAGAATATCGATGGACTCAGAAAATTTTCAGGATTACCTTTCCTGGCCACTGACCGGAATGTATTGAACCTCCCCGGTGTAGGCAAGAGCCTGACCTTTAGGGTGATCGGAATTACACGGTATGGCAGGAGGATCCTTGAATTTGATCATGATGAAACCCGCCGGCACAGCCCCATTATCCGGAAAATGGGAAAGATCATTATTATCGAATCAAAATCCATACAGGAATACCTCAGGCAGCTGTCCGAGATGGGAGAGGACCCTGAAGATTATACCGGCCTGTACGGATATTCCGTCGGGCAAACGGAAAGCCGTGTGCCTGTTTATGATTATCCGGAATATGCTTACAGTCTTACAGGTGAATTCTCAAATCTTGAGATCTGAAATGATTTTCCTTATTTCCAGTATTTATCATCAAAACGGGCGAGGTTTACTTCTTTATTAAAAACCCCGATTGTAATGATGGCAAAAGTAAAGACAGTGGTTCCGGGTTCAAGATGGCCGCCGATGGCCAGGTTTTCATCGGATATGTTGATATGGGTGTGGACTTTCCCATTGAAGATATATCCATTTACCGAAGTCAGGTCAACAGGGATACTGTCTTTAAAGAATACATTTTCTGATGGGAATGTATTATTGTCAACTACGTGAATATGGTATGAGGTAAGGGAACCGATCCCACTCAGGATTACAGCATTCTTGATCTTTTCATTCTCAACGGCCACCTGCAGACCGGCCAGCAGATCGGTATGCTGCTTCAACCGCACTACAATAACTCGCTCAAACTGGCCTGAGGTGGTGACTACTTCAGGGACGTGTGAATCCTGGGCATAGCAAATGCCGCTAAAAAATACGGATAAGAATAGGATGTGAATCATCCTGTTTTTACTTGAGTTCATAGTACTATCAGTATTTGTTTTACATTCTTCGATCAGCTTTCATGTCAATACGGTAATTTACAAAAATATACTGCAACCAACATATTAATTTAACCTGGACGCTTTAAGAGTGTATGGCTAAAAATGAGTATTTTGTATTCGACAGTAACTTTGTACAATGAAACTGGGAATCAGCAGCTATACCTATACATGGGCCATTGGTATGCCTGGCATAATGCCTGCCTGTTCAATGAATTATAAGGGGCTGATCGAAAAGGCCCATGAACTTGATGTGGGATTGATACAGGTGGCGGATAACCTGCCCCTGGACCGGATGAATGATGCTGAATTAGAAGAATTATATCTGGCTTCCATGGAGCAGGGCATACAGCTGGAAGCCGGGGCCAGGGGAATGACGGAATCCGGACTTGAGAATTATATCCACATTGCCGGAGTGATCAGGGCCCCCATCCTTCGTTATGTGATTGATGGTCCCGGGTTCACACCCGGTATTGATCACATCGTGAATATCATCAGCAATGCATTGCCTGCTTTAAAGGAGAATAACATTGTACTGGCACTCGAAAATTATGAACGGCTGAAAGCATCCGATTTTGCCGGGATCGTGGAAAAAATTGACAGCGATCATGTTGGTATCTGTCTTGATTCGGTCAACTCGCTGGGAGCTGGTGAGGGACTGGAAACAGTTGTTGAACTGCTGGGTCCGCTGACGGTGAATCTGCATATCAAGGAATTCTGTATTAATCGGCTGGATCATAAGATGGGATTTCTTATTGAGGGACTCCCAACAGGGGATGGAATGCTGAATGTCCCATGGTTACTGGAGCATGTGGGCGAAAGATGCCATAGTGCCATACTGGAACAGTGGACCCCTCCTGAAAAGCTGCTTAAGGATACCATTGTCAAGGAAGACGAATGGGCAAAGAAGAGTATATTATTCCTGAAAAATTTGATACAATGAAAGTTACCCTTGTAGGTGCCGGTGGTAAGATGGGCTTGAGACTGACCCGTAATCTGAAGGATTCAGCATACAAAATGGCTTATTTGGAAAAGCATGAACCTGCCAGACAAAATCTCAGGGAATTGGGTGTTGTGGTTTCAGCGGAGGACAAGGAGATCCCGGACAGTGACATCGTCATACTGGCTATCCCTGACAATATCCTGGGTAAGGTATCCTTTCAGATCATTCCGAAAATGAAAACTGCTGCCATGGTTTACACTCTTGACCCGGCATGTACCCTGGCTGGCCAGTTGTGCCACAGGGATGACCTGACCTATTTTATTGCCCATCCTTCCCATCCCAGTGTTTTTAACTGGGAACCAACAGAGGAAGCGCAGCGTGATTATTTCGGTGGAAGGCTGGCAAAACAAACGGTCGTCTGTACGCTTTTCAAAGGTCCTGAGAAGGATTATGCCCTTGGTGAGGCCCTGGCCAGGGAGATGTATGCGCCTGTCAGTAAAGCACACCGGATCACTGCAGAACAGATGGGCATGCTGGAACCGGGATTGGTGGAAACCCTGTGTTCCACCCTTCAGGTAATTGTTTCAGAAGCCCTGGAAGAAGTCATAAAAAGGGGAGTGCCTGCAGAGGCAGCCAGGGATTTTCTCCTGGGTCATATCAATATCCAGCTGGCAGTATTATATGGGGAGATCCCCGGCGCCGTATTTTCAGATGCAGCGAACAAAGCCATCGAAAGAGGTAAACCCTTGCTGGTGAAGGAAGATTGGAAAAAGGTTTTTGAGCCGGAAAACATCCGGGAACAGATCAGGGATATCACCTCTAAATGATCTAGATCAAGCTAAATACTAAAGATATTATGGAAAACCTGAAATTTGCCATTTTTGGCTGTGGCTTCTGGTCACAATTCCAGCTGGGAGCGTGGACGGAGGTAGAAGGGGCTGAATGTGTGGCCCTGTTTAACCGCACCCGTTCAAAGGCCTACAAGTTGGCCGAACGCTTCAATGTCCCGCGGGTCTATGACACAGCGGAAGAGCTCTTGCAAAACGAAAAACTGGATTTCGTGGATATCATTACGGATGTGGATACCCATGCCCATTTTGTGGAGCTTGCAGTAAAGCATGGCATTCCCAATGTCATTTGCCAGAAGCCGATGGCCCCTGACTACGACACTGCCAAACACATGGTAAAGACCTGCAGGGATGCAGGCGTGAATTTTTATATACATGAGAATTACCGCTGGGAAGCCCCTGTCCGCAGGTACAAGGAGGTCCTGGATTCAGGTGTGATAGGCAAACCCTTCAAGGCCAGGATATCTTTTCTGTCGGGTTTTCCGGTATTTGACAACCAGCCATTTCTTGCAGAACTTGATCATTTCATCCTTACGGATATGGGCTCGCATGTGCTGGATGTGGCCCGTTATCTTTTCGGTGAATGCAGTGAGCTCTGGTGCCAGGTACTGTCACAGACGCCCGGGATCAAGGGCGAAGATGTGGCAATGGTCATGATGAAGATGAAAAACGGCATGCCCCTTTATGCAGAATTGTCCTATGCCTCCATCGTTGAACATGATTCCTTTACGACGGTATTTGTGCTGGCCGAAGGAGAGAAGGGTTCGGTTTACCTGGGACCGGGTTTCGAGATCCGGACCACTACCAGGGAAGGGACCACTTCAGAGAAGGTGACCTTCCCCTCGTACGAGTGGGCCGATCCCGATTACATTGTCAACCATGAAAGCGGGATCCCTATCAACCGCAATATCCTTGATGATATACTGGGCAAAGGGAAGGCAGAAAACACAGGGGATGATAATTTCAGAACAGTCCAACTGGTCTGGGCATCCTATGAGTCAGCCGCCAGCGGGAAGATCATAGACATGGATACTTTCTGATGCAACTGCCTGTTATTTATTACGGAAGCAATGAGCCCAATGTCCCGGCCAGAATATTACATGCAGGTTCCCTGGTCTGTCTTTACCAGGCAGGTGCCATCAGGCAGATCAGGGCGGGAGAAGCCGAAATTCTCCGAATGATTTACCCGGCCATTCGTGACCAGAACT
>JAZGGT010000243.1:0-3955 GCA_036480555.1 Bacteroidales bacterium
CCGTCTTTGAAACGGTCATTCCCGATATCTTCAAAGTAACCGATTTCATCACCCAATACGAGCAAATGGTTTCCCGTCATATCCATGATGTCTTCCGAACCGTAATGATCTATCAGCTTCTGTTTTGCTTCAACCGTAAATCCAAAATGCCAGGGAACATAAGGTGGCCTTTTATGTTCCAACACCGTTTTCACTACATCACGCTTGCTCATGAGACTTTCAATTAATTGATTTACAATTATTTATCATTGAAAATATATTTGATGCTACCTGGATTCACCTCGGTTATTCTACCGAAATTAAAGACATTCAAGATGTTATGCAAACGAGATTAAGCGAAATTTGCAGATTAACCAGACAATGGTGATATTTAGTATATATTCATTCACAAAATTACTGCTAAGTATAAAAATAATGGAAAAGAACAGAACCAGTTCACGCAGGAAATTTATAAAATCTGCTGCTACCATCGGAAGTCTTCCTTTTCTTCCTGTCTCACTAACCGTTGTTATGAAAAAGTTAATGTGGTTACTCGCATTCATCAGTCTCATCATCAGCAGTTGTCAACCCCCTAGCAATCTACGAGGGAATCTGATTGTTAATCCAGGATTTGAAATTGACAGCGGTTACTTCCCCGCAGGATGGGTCCCAATGATTGATGACGAAAAAGGAACTTTCCGGTTTGACTTAACCAGGGAAAAGGCACATTCCGGAGATAATGCCATTGAGATCGGGAGGGTATGGAGTGAAGCATGGGGCATGAACGGCTTTAAAACGGATTCATCCATCCCAGTGGATCCCACAAGGAAATATATTTTGTCCTTCTGGTACAGAACAAACAGCATTGACGAATATCCCATACCCCTGGTTTGCAGGTTCATGGTGAACAGGGATCAGGGCGAACCACTGCGATATAGTAAATTTCTTTCGACCCGAGATGACTGGACGAAGATATCCTGGGTGCTTGATACCCTACCGGAGGATGCAGTAAGTACCGATCTTATGTTTTTTCTCTGGATAAGGACAAAAGGTACCGTTATTGTCGACGATGTAGATTTCAGGATGGCGGATGAATCCGACATAAGGCAATTTGAGAGCTGGAGAAGGATCTCTGGGCCTTCACCTGAAGGCGATGCCGGCAGGACTGCATATGCGGGTTCCGGATATTTCCGGGTGGAAAAGGATGCGAACAGATGGTGGCTTGTCAACCCTGAGGGCCGGGCAACCTGGGCCATTGCCTCGATGGGGGAGATCCCCGGAAGTAAGCACGGGAACAGTGACCTCAAACTTGCTGATTGGTTTATAAAAGAATACGGGGAAAACAGGCTTGAATATGCCAGAATGCAGTATGAGCTGCTTGAATCCTGGGGATTTAATTCATTTGCCGGATGGACAGTTGGTGAGTTTGCAAAGATAAGCAGCGAAAGACACAAGAAGGGGGAAAATTACATGCCCTTGTACCGTGTACTGAATTTCTCTATCATGGGGCCCGACAAGGACTATTATGTGAAGGATAACAAGGGCAATTATAAAGGTGTGCACGACCATTCATTCCCGGACCCATTTAATCCCCAATGGAGAAGGGATGCCCGGGAAAAAGCTGAATCTTCGGTCCGGGAATACAGGGATAAGCCATGGTTTGCCGGTTGGTTCATGGACAATGAAATTGATTACAGTTCTCTGTTCAGGTATGTCTGGGGCGACTATTCAGCAAAGGAGTTCATACAGTTCCTGGAAAACAAATACAAGGATATTAATGATCTAAATGAGGCCTGGACCTCAACATTCGGCAGCTATCTTTACGATTCCTTCAATGATATCTTAAACGACAAACCGGAGCCGCTCGAGTGGGATGATCCCCTCTTCATTGATTTTACGGCTTTTGAGAGGATCATGATGGAGGAGTATATTACCTATACCTATGATCTTGTCAGAGAACTTGATCCGCATCACCTATTGATTTCCAACAGGCTGAACCTTGGCCCGATGATGTGTCTGCACAGGACTATCGATCTCTGGTCCAGGTACGACGTGATCTGCGTTAATGTCTACCCGCAAAATCTTTTTATCGGGTACAGCAAGGGGGAACTCGAAATTCTTGACTGGATACACGAAAAGACCGGTAAACCATTGATAATTGGTGAATGGAGTGTGCCGGCAATGGATTCTGAATTATATGATTTCGGGAAAGATCCCTATGACCGTCCCCTGGACTGGAGCTGGCCCCAGGTTATGAAGAACCAGTCAGAAAGAGGGGAGGCGTACAGGACCTGCATGATGCAGCTTGCATCAAAACCATACATGATAGGGGCAGGATGGTTCAAGGTACTGGATGTGAATTCCACCTCCCGCAGGGCAAACAGGGGTCTGATAAACAGTGAGCACCGGGTTTACAGTGAAATGACCGGAGCCGTATCCTCAACGAACAATGAAATCAAGGAAAAACTGAATTTACCTCAGTAAATCTTGAAAAAGATAATCGTTCTGATAATTATTCCACTGGCGTTCGCATCCTGTCGTACAACAGCCGTGCAACCTGCATACGATGCTGAGGTAATGGCCTGCTGGATGCCCAAATGCAACAGGATGCATTTGACTGGTTTAACAGGTGGTTGAAAAAACAATTTCTTTAAAGGAATCCTGCGTTTTTAAAGCAATTGCTTCCTATGCTCATATACTTTTTGTATTGAATTTACTATGTCGTCCATATCCTGACGCTCAGCCAGCAACATGTTCTGAAACAACCAGACAGCTTCCCGGCATAGCTGCTCGTTATCGGGCAGATTTTTTAATTCCTCCCGGTACGTGTCCAATCTTTGCTTTGAAAACAGCCTTTTATACCCTTTAGAATTCAAAGCTTCCTCCATTAAACCGTCATTATATTGTGGCCCGTATCCCCCGGAACATGGAATTCCTTCTGCAGAAAGCGCTTTCAGAAATTTTTCTCTTGGTAGATTATCAAAATGCTCTTTTTTATAGCGGAACGGATAAAGGTGATAAGCCGAACGAGTTGCTCCGTCTGCCAATTTATAGGTTATGATCCCGGGAATATCTTGTAATTTTGAATTCAGATACAAGGCATTTTCCAGCCGTTTATCCGCGTCTTTTTTTGCCCTCTCCATTTGTGACATTAAAATAACTGCCTGATACTGCATCATTCTTTTGTTTCCTCCACGGAATGGGTAACCTCTGAATTCATTTTTATTTTTACCATATGCGCGTCCACAATTATGATATGAATGACAGAGATCCATGATTTTATCATCATTTCCTGTAACAGCTCCTCCTTCTCCTGAGGGGATATGTTTGGAGTTCTGGAAGCTAAAACAACCCAGGTCTCCCAGTGTGCCACATTTTTTACCATCGTATTCAGCCAACCAGGCCTGGCAGGCATCTTCAATTACAACGAGACCATTTTTCTTTGCAATTGCATTAATACGATTCATATCAGCTGGCAAACCCAGGATATGCACAGGAAGGATGGCTGTAGTCCGATCCGTAATCTTCTCTTCAATCTTATGGGGATTAATGGTAAATGTTTCCTGATCTGTATCGGCAAAAACAGGCAATGCCTTCTGGTTTAAGACCACATTGTAGGTTGCGATAAATGTATATGGAGATACGATGACCTCATCGCCCGCATCTACTCCCAGCACATGAAGAGCGGTTTCTAATGCGGTTGTTCCGCTTGCTGTGGCAAGGGCCCGCCTGGCTCCGATAAGATCTGCATAGGCTTTTTCAAACTCGTCGACTTTGGTACCCCTGGCCCGGTACCAGTCTCCACTCCGGAGAACTGATAAGATAGGTGCTTCAGCTTCAGCATCCCATATCGGCCATTTCAGCCAGCCATTTGTCCTGACAGGCTTTCCACCGGTAAGGGCAAGTTCAGAAACCGACACTCTATTTGACATTCCGAATACAGGCACCTTGTAGGATAATAAGGCGCCGGCTGCGC
>JAZGGT010000244.1:0-7774 GCA_036480555.1 Bacteroidales bacterium
CCCACCGATCCTTCCTGTATGAATTCTTCAATGAAATTGATGTATCCGTCTGAGTCGATCGTACCGTCATCTTTTTTGAAATGCGGACGGTAGGGATCCGGCCTGGGGATCATATAGAAACCCGGGGCGCGAGTGGGACCGTAGCTGAATACATCACCCCTGACCATCTGAGCGCAGCTGACCGACCCCATTGATTTGCCATGAAAATCCCGGAAACAGGATATGAATTCATGCTTGCCCGAGATGGCCCTGGCTGCCCGTAAGCCTGCTTCCACGGCTGAAGTACCATCAGAATAAAACTGTACGGCATTCAGTTTCCCGGGCAGGATCCCGGCCATCTTTTCCAGTAGCTTTTCTTTTACAGGATGGGTAAAGTCATGACAGTTCATCAGGCGTTTTGCCCAGTGAGCAACTGCTTCAGAGACTTTAGGATGACAATGGCCCAGGGAAGTCACATAGATGCCCGAGGAGAAATCCAGGTATTTATTGCCGTCTACATCCGTCAGGCTTATTCCATAACCCTTTTCAAAACATACAGGGAATAATTTTACCTGGCCGCTCAGGCCCCTCATATATTTCGAGGTATTGGAATGCATTTTATTTGAAACAGGACCGGGAGGAGTTGTCCGTATAATGGGAATATCAATCGCATCATTCCTCCACCAGTTTTTATCCATGATATATTGTTGTTTTCAGGGATGATTACAAAATGAACCATTTGTGGTTTTGATCCAGTATGAAAAATAAGTATTTTATATGAATCTTCTCATAATACCAGAAAAGAAATTCATTGCCTTTTGTATAATTCCCTATGATCAGTTAGACAGAAAATGTTAAAACAACATGGATGAATGAAAAATTCAAACATTGGGAGCATTTTAATAACTTTAACAGCCCCCTTGGAGCTCTTAATGGCAAAACACCTTATGATGAATTAAAATCTAACCTGAATGAAAAAAGCACAAAAACAGATTCTGTTCCTATTAATTATCGCATGTTCAACCTTGCAATGCTCCAGGGAGTATGAGGTGGTAATAAGCGGGGGTACCATTTATGACGGCAGTGGAGATGCACCTTTTATTGCCGATATAGGGATCACAGATGGGATCATCCAGGCAATTGGCGGGATTAATCCCGGTAAATCGAAAGTGATTGATGCTACCGGACTCTATATCTCTCCCGGTTTTATCGACATACATACCCATTGTGCAAGGGGATTGATGCAGACCGGTATGTCTGCAGCCCAAAACTACCTTAAACAGGGAGTAACCACTGTGGTTACCGGAAATTGTGGAAGTGGCACATACAGGGTGACGGAATACTTTGACCATCTTGATTCCATTGGAATTGGGCCCAACGTTGTCCACCTCATAGGCCATGGTACAGTCAGGGGCACTGTCATGGGGCAGGAAAACAGGGCCCCTGCAGCTGATGAAATGGAACAGATGAAAGAACTGCTTGCCATGGGAATGAAAGGTGGGGCAGTTGGTTTTTCAACGGGACTTTTCTATGCTCCCGGCAGCTATGCCGAAACAGGTGAGATCATTGAATTGGCTACAAAAGTGAAAGGATTTCAGGGGATCTATGCCTCCCATATTCGCGATGAAGGAAGTTTTACCGTGGGACTGATTGCTTCTATTGAAGAGGCAATTTCCATTGGAGAAGCAGCAGAGATACCGGTTCAGATCTCTCATCTCAAAGCCCTGGGCAAACCTGTATGGGGACTCTCGGATGAGGTAACGGCAATGATTGAAAATGCAAGAGATAGAGGAGTTGTTGTATGGGCCGACCAATATCCGTATACGGCTTCAAATACTGGTTTTTCAGCTGCAGTTTTACCCCGGTGGGTACAGGCTGGTGGTGAGACGAAAACAAGGCTGACGGATCCGGATCTTCTTCCCGGGATCAAGGAAGAAATGACCCGGAATATTGAAAACAGAGGTGGCCCCGAATCACTTCTCATAATTTCTTATTCCAAGGACAGTACTTTCAACGGGAAAAACCTTGCAGAGATCAGTAAGCTGATAGAGAAACCTGTAGTCGAAACGGCTATTCATCTTATACTGAACGGAGGTTCAAGTGTCATATCCTTTAATATGAATGAATCCGATGTTCTCCATTTTATGCAGAAGGACTACGTGATGACCAGTTCTGATGGTCATGTTCATCTACCGGGTGATGGCATGCCCCATCCCCGGAATTTTGGGGCCTTTACCCGGAAAATACGCAAGTATGTAATTGAGGATCAGGTCATCACCATGGAACATGCCATACGGGCAGCTACCTCGCTTCCCGCTGATATGCTGGGACTGGCCGACAGGGGTATGATCAAGAAAGGATTTGACGCTGATCTGGTGATTTTCGATCCCCAAAACATCCGGGATAGGGCCACTTTTACGGACCCCCATCATTATAGCGAAGGCATCTTATTCCTGTTTGTCAATGGTGAGCCTGTCATCGAAAACGGTGATTATAATGGTAAACTCGCAGGGAAAACCCTGCGCATGAACCAATAAAAGCTAAACTCATTTTTTTATATAATCATAAGTCCCGCCTGGAGAAATAGATTGCATCGTTATAACTTCGTCACCATCTAAAACGAATTTAATGGTAGAATCAGAAAATTTCCTGAAAGTGAACTCATGTAACTTATAGGGAACTAATGTATAAGCTGGCTGGCCGGGTATTTTTGCAATCAATACACCTTCTTCTTTCAATACTATTTCAATTATCGTTCCGGCTAACTCATAATTCCCCGCATATTTTATAAGGGTTTTGGGATCAGAGAGTGATTCATCGGGCTTTTTTATGAAGGATACTTCTGATTCATCCATTGAAACCATTGCTGTATGAATGTCCCCTTTCGGATTTACTGAAAAGTTAACAGAATATTTTCCGTAAATCTGATCATCAGGTGTGTCAAATCTTTCATAATGAAAGTGCTCCAGTGGTAAAACAATATTGTGAAAATCAAATTCAAGCTCTTGTCCTTTGAGCCCGATATTCAATATTCCGTAAGCCGGATCTTCATATTTACCCTGGTAGTCCTCAAGGGGATGGGATGGTTTTGTATTGGCTATCTTATCACTCCCAGCTTTCTCTCTTGCTTTTTTACCCGCTTCTTTACCTTCGATCCGATTTTGTAATCTTCTGCCATTAAAGTCTGTTTGTTCCAGACCCAGGAGCCTGTCATAAATGTTATAGGAAATAGTGCTTGGTAATGAGCCATTATGGGCCCCGTTTACAAAGACAATTACGCCGATGCTGTCATACGGCATCATGGATACCAGGGAGTAGAATCCGCCGATAGAACCGCCATGCCGGGTAAAATAATGTCCCTTATAGATAGCAATACCTCTTCCCATCCCATAAACACTGTTGAGGATTTCATCATATCCCTTGGTTTCCAATTCTGTGTTTGGATATGCTATTGCCGGTTGAAGTGTCTCATTTAGAATATCAGCTGAGATCACATTTTTACCTCTAAAGTTGCCCTGATCCATCAGGGTAATTACCCAATTAGACATATCCTCAATATTGGAAATAATTGACCCAGCAGGCCCCACACCCTTGAACTCCCTGTAAAAAGGTCTCTTTATCAGTTCATCAGTTTCTCTTTCTTCATAATATGGATAAGCAAAATCATCCTGTATTTCCATTTCCTCAACAGTGAAGAAAGTGCTATTCATATTTAAGGGATTGAATATATTTTCCTGGACAAAGTTTTCCCATGTTTTATCTGTTATTATTTCCACGCAATAACCTGCTGCAGCATACATCAGGTTGTTGTACAAACTACTCTGCCTTAAGGGTTGTGCCGGTTCAAGATATATCAGGCGGTCAAAGATTTCCTTTCTGCTGAAATCAGATTTATACCAAATGAAATCATGTCGGGAAATGCCAGTTCTATGAGCAAGCATGTCACGCAGGGTAACCGTGTTATACAGCTCACGATTATAAAATTTAATTTGAGGTATATAGTTGCTGATGGGCTCATCCCAGGCCAGCTTTCCCTCCTCAACAAGCATACCCATTGCTACTGCTGTAAATAATTTCGTGTTGGATGCAATGGGAAATAATGTTTTGGATGTCACAGGCAATTTATTCTCCAGGTCCCGGTAACCAAATCCTTTCCAATATTCCAGTTTGTCTTTAATGACAATCCCCACCGCTATACCCGGTGTATTCCAATCATTCATAACCTGTTCAATATATTTTTCAAACCCAGTAAGACCTTCATCCAGGTTGTAGGATTGTCCGTTTGTTCTAACACTAAAGGATAGCGATAGCAGAAGTAAAGCAGAAATGAGGTTGATCTTTTTCATATACTCTAATAATTAATAAGCAGTGACGCTTCAATAGCTTTTGTGTTTTAGTAGAATAAAATTAAAAGATAGATTCATTATATCAAAGCTGATTTTGACTAGAGGGGAGGATTGATGGTTAATGTGACCGGGGTAAAACTGATTTTTATTCTGAGATCTAATTGATATCTTTATGATGCACCATGTTTGATTGTTCTTGAATATAGATTTAAGATGCTAATATCTAGCATTTTAAGTTAAATAGGCTTTTGAAACTTTAGTTGATAATTAAAATCTGTTGATGATTGGAGAGAGAGCAATTATGAAGACCACTTTATTAACCCTTGGTATTGTATTATTGTTTGGTTGTGCGGAAAATACAACAGGAAAGAGAGATAAACTGAATGTTGTATTTTTCCTTGTGGATGATTTGGGCTGGAGTGATGTGGGCTGTTATGGCAGTAACTTTTATGAAACTATTCACATTGATCGGTTTGCAGAAGAGGGTGTACGTTTTACAAATGCGTACGCAGCATGTCATGTCTGCTCACCAAGCCGTGCCAGCATTATGACCGGGAAATATCCTGCGACTCTTCATTTAACAGACTGGCTTCCGGGCCGCAGGGACGCTCCGTTTCAGAAGCTTTTAAATGCGGACATTAATCTACATCTTCCTTTTGAAGAGATAACCATAGCCGAGGCGCTGAGAGAACACGGATATAACACGGCAATAATCGGGAAATGGCACCTTGGAATGGATCCTTCAGGTCCAATGGAACATGGATTTGATATGCATATTCCGGAGGGCTGGAATCCCTGCTGTCCACCAGGATCGGGCTACCATGCTCCCTGGGATTTAGAAGGACTGGAAAATGTTGAAGGAGATTACCTTACAGACAGGCTGACCGATGAAGCGTTGGTATACATCGAAGAAAACAGGGACAGACCATTCTTTCTCTATTTTTCCCACTTTGCCGTACAC
Source organism: Bacteroidales bacterium (assembly GCA_036480555.1). Classification (GTDB taxonomy): domain Bacteria; phylum Bacteroidota; class Bacteroidia; order Bacteroidales; family SM23-62; genus SM23-62. The sequence continues at coordinate 5,287 of JAZGGT010000244.1, forward strand.
GATCCGATAGAGGGCCGTCAGGATTTAGTGAAAAGATATGAAGAGAAATTAAGGAATATACAGCCTCAGCAAGGTACTTCATTTATTTTAGAAGGGAACCCAGATGATGATCATCCTTTCACGAGAGAGGATTTAGATAGTTTGATAAAAGATCCTGACTATAATGAGCATAAGATCCTTCCAGGTAGAACAGTCAAGATCAAGCAATTCCAGGATAATGTCCAGTTTGCCGGAATGGTGGAAAGTGTAGACGAAAGTCTGGGGCGTGTACTATCCAAACTGGAAGAGTTAAAGCTGGAAGAAAACACGATTGTAATTTTATTTTCGGATAACGGAGGAATGTCAGCTGCCAATTTTTGGGATCCTGCAAAGGTTATTCCGGAAGACAAATTGGATATGGCCTACTCAACATCCAATCTTCCCCTGAGAGGAGCCAAAGGTTGGTTATACGAGGGTGGAATCCGGGAACCAATGATCGTTAAGTGGCCCGATAAAGGCAACAAGGGAACAGTGTGTGATGTACCTGTAATAAGTAATGACTTCTTCCCAACTATTCTGGACATGCTCGGATTACCCATACCTCAGGAAGTTAATCTTGACGGAGTGAGTATTGTACCGCTGCTATTAGGAGAGGATAAGCTGGATAGAAAAGCAATATTCTGGCATTTCCCGCATTACAGTAACCATGGAATGCAGAGTCCTGGAGGTGCCATTCGTTGTGGAGATTATAAGCTGCTTGAATACTACGAAAACAACACCGTACAATTGTTTAACCTGAAAACAGATATTGGCGAACAGCACGATCTATCCGGTTCAGAGCCTGAGAAAGTTAACGAACTAAGAAGCATGTTGCACAAATGGCGGGAGGATGTTAATGCTCAGATGATGCCACCTAATCCGGAATATCTGCCCGTGAAACAATGACTAAAAATCAAATACATGAAATCAATTCGCCTGTCCTTTACTTTAATTATTTTCCTCTGCCTCATTATATCCGGATGTGGCCAACAAAAAAAAGGAAATGCTGATCCTTCTTCAGACAAGCCCAACTTTATCATTGTATTTATAGACGATATGGGGTATGGAGATCTTGGATGTTATGGTTCTGAGACCATTCGTACACCTCGTATTGACAAACTGGCGGAGGAGGGTGCCCGTTTTACTGATTTCTATGTTCAACCTGTATGCGGTCCCTCGCGATCAGCACTTCTCACTGGCCGGTATCCATTCCGTAGCGGGGGCTGGGGGATGCCAGGCAGTGAAGTGACTTTTGCAGAACTGCTCAAGACGGTGGGGTACACTACCGGATGCATTGGCAAATGGGACTGCTCCAGCCGCAAGGACATCATAGGAAGGGTTCCCAACGATCAGGGTTTTGACTACTACTGGGGACCCCTGGGCGCCAATGATAAGGGCACAGTATATTTATGGGACAATCGTGATTCTATAGGACCGGATCCAAACATGGCGGGACTGACCAGGAAGTACACCGACAAGGCTGTTACCTTTCTTGAGGAGAACAAGGATAAACCTTTCCTTCTCTACCTGGCACATACTATGCTTCACGTTGTAGTGGATGCCTCTCCTGAGTTCCAGGGCAAGTCGAAGAATGGCCTGTATGGTGATGCTGCAGAAGAACTTGATTTCCACACTGGCAGGTTGCTTGATAAGATTGATGAGCTGGGCCTCAGTGAGAACACCATTGTCATCTTTACTTCGGACAACGGGCCCTGGTCGAATGACCAGGAAAGGCAGCGCCAAAAAAATAATGGTGCCCTGGCCTGGGGATCTGCCGGACCATTACGTGAAGCAAAAGGATCAACCTGGGAGGGTGGTATGCGTGTGCCCTGTATTATTCGCTGGCCGGGCAATGTTCAAGCGGGACGTATAAGCCATGCAATTTTTTCCTCTGTCGATTTGCTGCCAACTTTTGCCACACTGGCTGGCTACGAGGTTCCTACTGACCGTACTATTGATGGTGTTGATCAGACGGACCTGTTATTGGGGATAAGCGAAGAGGGCAACAGGGACCATCTGTATTATTTCAGCAATGATAACCTTCACGGTGTTAGACAGGGCAAGTGGAAACTGTTGCTTCCAGACCGCAAGGGTTACCGGAATTACGTTAATGATCTGGGAACTGATGGAATCGAACTTTATGATCTTAAAACAGACATCGGAGAAACTGCCAACATTGCAGAAGAACACCCGGAAATTGTAGCCCGACTGCGCATCTTGGCCCAGCAATTACCTGAGTATCAGGAGCCCCGGTAATTTGTTTATATCTCAAGCAATAAACATTTTAATAAAGGATAAAATCATGAAAACAAAAATTCAAGGCAAACTGATGAGTATTTTTCTATTGTTATTTTTCGTAATGCCAACAGGTTCAATACCGGTTCCCAAACATGAGAATGGATCCGGCAGGAAAGACGGGATTTCCTCAAAAAGCATATAAACGACAAGGGTAATTGGGAGATATGGACAC
>JAZGGT010000245.1:0-2186 GCA_036480555.1 Bacteroidales bacterium
TTCTTGCTTTTCTCATTTGATAACCTGGTCAGGCTGCCAGGTATTTGGATTCAAAAGATGATTAAAGAAGTTTAGCCTCAAGCTTTTTTTCGGCGGAAGCATACAACCTCGATATCGGGCATTTTTCTTTGGCCGCCGCCGCCAGCTCATCAAATTTATCGTAAGACAATCCTTCACATTTCACCTGGGTTTCCAGTTCAATGGTCTTAATGACCGGACCAACATCATCTTTTTCAAGGTGAACCCTGGCAGTAGTCTCTACACTCTCCGGGCTGAGATTTTCACCGCTTATCAGGGCCGCTAAAAACATGGAATAACAACCTGCAATGGCAGCTCCAACGAGTTCCTCAGGGTTGGTCCCGTCACCTTCCTCAAAACGGGACTTGAAGGTGTATGGTCCGCTATAGTTACTAAAATTCATCTTACCATTGCCTTCTTTCAGGGTACCGTTCCAATTTGCATTTGCTGTTCTTGTTGACATAAGTTTCTGTTTTGTGTATTTGGGCCTTAAAATTAAGATAGTTTTTTAACAAAACCAGACTTAAAACTCTTTAATTTTTTAATCACCTTGTATCGAGAAAAGGTCTTACCCTAAAATGCTAAATTATTGAGTCCTGGTAATTATGATCTTTTTATTAATTGTCATTTTTTCATTTGTGAATAGAAGGATATAGTTACCAGGTGCAATACCATTCAGGTTTACAACCTGAACCGATTTTGAACTTACATTAATATCTGTATCAGCGTATATGACCTTACCAAGGAGGTTAATAATCTTTATATTACCTTTTAATTCGGAATCAGCATTGGATTTTATGCTAAAGGTTCCATCGTTTGGATTTGGGAAAACATTGATTTTGATATCCGGTTCTTGAATGACCGGAGTATATGTGGCACTCTCCTGAATAGTGGTTATCCAAACGCCTCCGTCCTTCGTGCCAGCATAGAGATTTCTTGGATAAGAATCGTTGATCTTTAACCTGGTAATATTTAGCCTGTTGAGTCCGCTGTTAAAACTCTCCCAGGTTACTCCCCCATCTTCAGAAATAAAGACCCCCTGCTCTTCCGTCCCGACATAATAAACCGGCAAATCAGGATGATTATCTATAGCTATTGCAGTTGTGTTAATCTCAGGCAATCCTGGAATCAGGGCCCAATTCGTCTCCCCTTCCCAATTAAAAAGTCCGGAAGATGTTGCGGCAAAAACCTGGCTGTTTTTATCCACTCCCAGATCCCATACACTACCCACAAATGCATCCTGTCCACCCGGACTGATAGATTCCCAGTTTTTCCCGCCCTCTGTCGATCTGCGCACATAACCCAAGGCTGTGGTCCCCAGATAAACGATATTCTCATCGTTAGGATCCTGTGCCAGGGTAGAAACGCCCGTTCCGAAGTTAACCAGCCAGGAGCTTCCTCTGTCTTCTGTAATATATATACCCTCGCCTGCACCGCCGCCGCCATCTATTCCGAAAATAAATTTATCAGGATCACTGGGAAAAATCAGGATATCACCCGTCCGGAATTTATAATTATAGTCAAATAATCCCGATCTGGTAAATAGAAGTTGACTTGTCCAATCCATACCGCTGTTATCACTTTCATAATAGTAAAATGGAGATCCATAAGACAGATAGTAGGTTGATCTAGATCCTGCCAGTGCGAAGCTCGTATCCTTTTTACTTATTGCCAGTGCACTGAAATCACGATGGGCTAAATTCCAGGTCTCACCCCCATCGTTGGTCTTTGCCACATTACTCCTTATGGCAGCTAAAATTTTATCAGGATCTTTCGGATTGATTGCCAGGTCGTATACTTCACCGCTGTTCATCCCCTTGTTCTTCTGAGACCAGGTCGTATCCGTCAAGGAATATGCATACATGCCATGGTATCTGAAGCCCAGATAATCTACCTCGTTGCATGTCAATAATGATGTCGGATAGGTATGTGGTGCACCAATAATATAATACCACTTCTCATCCTCAAGATTAAAAGCAATCACTGATGAACGCTTATCTTCATTTCGATAATCAGCCCCTATATATACCCATTTCGGGTAATCAGGGCTAATATAAATGGCATTATCCCTGATATTGCCCCCCAGGGCCATGGTTGATAGGAGGATTCTCTCCATCCAGGTCAAGGCGCTGTCCTGGCTGGTAAAAAGTTTTCGACCAGCTCCACCT
>JAZGGT010000246.1:0-3187 GCA_036480555.1 Bacteroidales bacterium
TGGCTGGTTATATCATAGATCTCTTCGGATCGGAAATTGTCGTATCTGCCCTTGACAGGATGCAGGATGATCTGGCAGGGAAGATGGGCGAAGAGGGCTTCAATATCACCAACCGTTATAGTCCGGGGGACTGTGGGTGGCCGGTTACTGACCAACAGAAGCTGTTCTCACTATTTCCCAAAAACTTCTGTGGGATATCCCTTTCGGAAAGTTCATTGATGCATCCCATCAAATCGGTCAGCGGGATCATTGGGATAGGAAAGAATGTCAGGAAAACAGCTAATGCTTGTGATCTCTGCGAGATGAAGACCTGTGTGTACCGGAACAGGAAAGAAATCAGATCAGCTCCTTGATTCATTCCTTTACTACCTCCACCGATGGTTCGGAACCCTGTGACTTCACCTTGAATTCCTGCACGATGAATGCAGGTGTCTGCATAACACCATAGGAAAGGATCTCCTTTTCATCGGTGATAAACCGGTAGCTTATCCCCGGACCAAGTTCCTTGATGGCCTGCTTCAATATCCCTTCCAGCTGCTGGCATTCCTCTTTGTTCTTCCCCAGGATCAGTACCTCTGCCTTACGCAGTTTCAGGCGCATCCGCATCTTTTCATTTATCCTGACCTGGATGGCGGCGATCAGTTCCTGCCGGGGAGGGATCTTGGAGACAAAAACTATTTTTCCATCTATGCATATGGTAGGAAGGTTTTTGACCATCAGGGCACTCATAAAGGAGACCGCATCGAGCTGCTTGATGGAATGTTCCCGCCATTCCACGATGCCTTCAAACTCGGGGACCACCTTCTTGACCGCCTCGACCATATACTGGCATGGGGCGCAGGATTCTGAATCCAGTGTAATGATATCCACCACTACCCGGTCTGCCTGCCCGTAATCCCTCATGTCCGGCAGGATCAGGTCCATCTCCTTCTTTTCCATGGCCCTCACAACATCCTGTTTATAAGGATCATTTATGAGTTCTGTAATGGCTGCAAGGTTTTCCTCGGGGGTAGCCATGGGCAGGTCACAGCCGGGGGCAAGGATAAATCCCTTTTGTTTTCCCAGATCCATGGTTTCGAGGGCATGCTCCTGACAATCATCCGGATTTCCCATCAGGAGCACAACGGTCAGCTTCAGGTTTCCGCCAAAACTGATTTCCCTTTCCAGGCAGATATCCCTGACATAATCAAGCGGAATGTTCTCGTCGATGGATACATTATCCGGTGTGCAGTCACACATGACTTCGATGTTCTGCTGGGCATAACCACAAACAAAGAAAGATCCGAGTCCCCCGTTACTGCGAATATGTTCAAACAACTGCCTCACCGGTGTCGTTATGAACTGGCTGAACTGGTCCGGGCCGATCTGGCTGGTCATGGGATCAACCACGGCGATGATATCGCATCCTGCTTCCAGGTAATAACCTGCCATGGCCATGGCCATCCGGTTGGTAAAATCCAGTATCTCTTTTACATGGGCCTCGTCCTCGAACATCTTGATAAATATATCGGTGCCCATCAGGTGAAGGGCAAGGGTAAAGGGACCTGTCACCAGTCCATACAGGGCTATATCAGGATGATTCTTCCTGATCTTCCCGGTGGCTTCCAGTACTATTTTGATCCTTGCATCCTCTTTTCCCGGAATCGCCAGGTCTGCCAGGGTCTCTCCTTCGCTCAATGGATGCGATATAACGGCCGGGGGATTTTCAGGACTCCAGGCCAGCTGGCAACCCATGGCTTCAGCCTCGATCTGCAGGTCGAAGGTAACCGGAAGACCATCCGGCTTATACAGCTGCACTGCCTTCGTGGCACCTTTAGAGATCAATTCAGCAGATTTCAGGTATTCGTCCCCGGGTACTCCGATCAATTTGGCTCCGTGAATACCAACAAATGGGACCCAGGGTATTCGTTCCACTTCTTCCAGACGGAAGGCTTTAAGGATCAATTATTTTCCTGTCATAAAATGCCTGTGTTACAATAATTCTCCTTTGCTGAAACTCCCTTTAAAAAGCAGGTTGCCATCCGGTTCCCAGATGGACTTCTCCCCTTCTTCAAGATTGTTCTCATAATCTGCAGAGATATTCAGCTGCCCGTTCTCATGCCATTTCTTTTGTTTGCCATGCAGCAGGTCATCCTTGTATCTTGCCTCGAATTTCTTGTTGCCGTTTTCATACCACATCAGGAACTTCCCCTCCCGCTCCCCCTGGTTCAGGCAAAACTCGGACTTCTTCTGCCCGCTGTCATACCAGAGGGTCACTTTCCCATGCTTGACACCATCCTGGTATTCCGCCTCACATATCTTGATGCCGTCTTCATTCCAGATAGACAGATCCCCGTGCAGGAGGCCATTTCTAACCTGGGACTGCTCGGCACGCTCACCGTTGTCATGGTAATATGTATATTGCCCCGTGTATGCCTCCTCCTCACCCAGGTGGAAAAGCCGGTCATCAATCCATTCCAGGCTTACCCTGCTTACCTTCCGCTGTTTTCCCATAATCTCTCAAAACGCGAAGTTACATAATTTAAAAACGGATTGTATACTTGACCTTCAGGCGGACACTGGCTTCCTGCATCTGGAATCTGTCATAGGGATCGCTGGCAATGCTGTTCCAAACCAGGAAGATCTCTTTCCCTGGTTGAAGTATCCATTGAAAGCGTGACTGCCAGCCCATTTTACCAGATTCACTATCATACTGGATGAAACTGTAAAGGGTAATATCCGGATTGAACATCACATTCAGATTCAGACGGTAGATGGTAGCGATGAAACCACCTTCCGGGAGTTTTACATCACTCCTGATTAGCTCTCCACCTACGAATAAGGGTACAATTACCTTATATCCCGCTTTCAGGGTCAGTTCATTGCGGGTCCCGTTAAAAAAGCCACCAAACCGGTAACCCAGGCTTCCCCACAGGATTCTCCGCTGTGCAGATGTCAATGTTACTTCGTGCCAGATAAAATTATGATTTCCTGCCGGGATAACATAATCGTCATAAATATTGAAGTCTTCGTATAGTTTCTCAAATGTCGGAATAAACTTATAGTCGATCCGCTCACCGGAAATAAACCGAACATCCAGGGGTTGAGTATAGAACTCCCATGTTAGTGGTACATTGTTAAAATCTGTGGTATATTCCCCGCCTATACCCGACAGTATCTGCATGATCCCCCATCTTTCCGGCCTGGG
>JAZGGT010000247.1:0-10211 GCA_036480555.1 Bacteroidales bacterium
TGCCTACCGGTGGATTTTGTTCCTATTCCCCGGATGGAAGCAAGCTTGCCTATAACCGGATCTTCCGTGAGTTCCGGACATGGAAATATTACCGTGGCGGGATGGCCGATGAGATATGGATCCATGATCTCAATACACGGACCACAGAAAAAATTACGGACAACAAGGAGCAGGACATCATCCCGATGTGGGCCGGTGAGGAGATATTCTTTCTTTCGGACCGGGATTGGACCATGAATGTCTTTGTCTACAATATATCGACCAGGCAAACCAGCAAGGTAACTGATTTCACAGAGTACGATGTGAAGTTCCCATCCCTCGGAAATGAGATTATCGTATTTGAGAACGGAGGCTATATCTATAAGCTGGACGTGAATACAAAAGAATACAAAAAGGTTCCCATTCAAATCGCCAATGACAACGCCTACAGCCGCACAGAATTAAAGGATGCCAGCAAATCTGTCCAGAGCGGCGATCTTTCTCCCAATGGCGAGCGGGTTGTTTTCAGCGCGCGTGGGGAATTGTTCTCCATTCCGGCCAAACACGGCATTACCCGGAACCTGACACAGACAGCAGGCGCCCATGAAAGGGTCGTCAGCTGGTCCCCCGACGGTAAATACATCGCCTATTTCTCCGATGAATCCGGTGAATTTGAAGTGTATATCATGAAGCAGGACGGATCGGAGAAACCCGTCCGCTTAACCAGTGGCACGGATAGTTATCTCTATGACCTGGAATGGTCACCGGACAGCAGGAAGATCCTTTTCAGCGACCGGAAATTCCGCTTACAATATGTGGATATTGAATCGAAAAAAATCACCCTTGTAAAAAAATCCATCGACACGGAGCTGAATGACTTCGACTGGTCACCCGATAGTAAATGGATTGCCTATTCCGATACGGATAAAAACCAGTTCGGCATTATTTACCTGTTTAATACAGAAGATGGCAGGTCCTATCCTGTAACGGACAACTGGTATGAATCCGGGAACCCCAACTTCTCATCTGACGGCAAATACCTGTATTTTGTATCTTCCAGGGATTTCAACCCAACTTACTCCCAAACCGAATGGAACCATTCCTATTCAAATATGGACAAGGTTTACCTGGTCACACTTGCCAGGGATACCACTTCCCCCTTCGCTCCTGAAAATGATGAGGTGGAGATCGAGGAAGCAGAAAAACCGGAAAATGACAAGGATGAGGATGAAAAGAGCACAAGGATCGATACGGAAGGATTGAATGCCAGGATACTGTCGCTTCCCATCAAGGCGTCCAACTACTTCAATATCGAGTCCGCAGCAGACAAGGTATATTACATCGAAAGATCCTCATTCGGCGAATCCATGACCGCAAAGGTTTTCAACCTTAAGACCAAAAAGGAAGCTGATCTTGGTCCAGATATCATCTTCACCATTTCTGCCAACGGAAAGAAAATGCTGGTCATCCAGAATGATAAATATGCAGTGATCGACCTGCCCGAGGACAAGGTAACCCTTGATGAGACCATAGATCTTTCTGACATGAAAGTCATGACGGACTACCGGAAAGAATGGAAACAGATCTTTGATGAGAGCTGGAGGCATATGCGTGATTTCTTTTATGTGGAAAATATGCACGGCGTGGACTGGGAAGCCATGCATGAAAAATATGTCGTGCTGCTGCCCTATGTTAATCACCGTTATGACCTGACCTATGTGATAGGGGAAATGATCAGTGAGCTTTCTGTGGGACATTCATACGTGAATTCACCCAACAATGCTGGGGTTCCCGAAAGGATACAGATGGGATTACTGGGCGCCAAACTCTCCAGGCATTCATCCGGCTATTACCAGGTTGACAGGCTACTGGAAGGGGCCAACTGGAGCACTGCTCTTCGTTCGCCGCTTACCGAGGTCGGGGTAAACATCAGTGAAGGGGACCTCATACTTGCCGTGAATGGGAAATCCACCAGGGAAATGAATGATATTTATACAGCCCTGGTAAATACGGCCGGGAAAACAGTTGAATTGACAAGCCATGCCGAACCTGCCATGGAAGGCTCGAAAAAGAGTCTCATCAAACCCATTGCAGACGAATCAGCGCTCTATTACTATAACTGGGTACAGGATAATATCAGGAAGGTAAATGATGCTACCGACGGACAGATCGGTTATATCCATATTCCTGACATGTCTGTGAACGGACTGAATGAATTCGTAAAATATTTCTACCCCCAGCTGAAGAATAAAAAGGGATTGATCATCGATGACCGCGGCAACGGTGGTGGCAATGTATCCTCCATGATCATTGAACGGTTGAGAAGGGAACTGACACATGCCCGCAACATGCGTGGTATTCCTTATGGAAATACTACTCCGGAGGCTATGGTCCTGGGTCCCAAAGTAATGCTGATAAACTATGCTTCCGCTTCTGACGGGGACCTGTTCCCTTACCAGTTCAAGACCCTTAAACTCGGGACCATCATCGGTACCCGTACCTGGGGTGGTGTAGTGGGTATCCGTGGGACACTTCCATTCATCGACGGTGGAATTTTGATGAGGCCGGAATTTTCAACCTACTCAGCCACAGAGAGTAAATGGGTTATTGAAGGCATTGGAGTGGAGCCGGACATCTACCTGGACAATGATCCGGCAAGGGAATATGACGGGGAAGATGACCAGCTGAACAAGGCCATTGAGGTCATCCTGGAACAGCTCGACCAGTATCAGCCTTTGCCACCCGTGCCGGCTGATACCGATAAATCCAGGTAAATACATTTTCAAATTTAGCGGGTGAGATCGTAACCGGCCCACTTGCTGAGGGGAATAATATTATAGCCACCTGCAACTGACTGGCTTGCCGTTTCCGGTCCAGGTGTCAGCATGACCACAAGCCGGGTGGTATCGGTTGTGCTCAAGGGGAGCGAGAGGGTCAGCAGGTTTGTACTGGCATTTTTTTCTTCATCCTGATGATATGTTGGCAGTGTTGGGGTAATGGTGAAATGCCCTTCCCCGGGATGTAAAACCTGTACTGTTATATGCTCTCCTCCCTTTGTTAACACAGCCTTGTTCCCGTTAAGGGTAATTTCTGCGGAAGTCAACATTGCCCAGCGCAGCGTATCATTTTCCTCCAGTCCCACGACCTCATCCTGGATCAGACATTGCCGCCGGTCAAGCATGCCCATTCCACGCTGAACACTTTTGGCCTGCCCCTTGTAAGCATCCGACAGGTCAATAACGGCACTGGCGAGTTCAGGGCTCGAAGTAAAGGCAATTAATTTTGCACTCCCATCAACAACCTGGTTTTCTTCGTTGATGGTCAGCACATTGTGACTTAAGGAAGAATTCCTGAAATAATTCCATCGCTCCCCTTCGGGCTGATATTCAAAGTAACCGGGCAGATTGTAATCATCCGAACCCAGATCTTCGGCCCATCGTTCACCGAGGGCTTCCAAAACGAAACTTCCACAATCAAGATGACCGTGGTTGATGCCATTCTGGCCTGCCTTAAATCCCACAAAAAAAGCATCCTGCTCCCAGGCAGTCCTGAAGTAAACCACATCGTTAAGTCCCCGGAAATAGGAGTCCAGGGTAACAGTAGAGATATCCTGGGAATTACGGGGATCATACCAGGCAATTTCGAGAGGATAAAAACGGTAATAATAATGGTCCTCGCCTTGTCCATATTTAGTCGCATCCAATTCATAAACAAAAGAATTAAGCACCTGGCGCTCGGCCTCGGCAAAAAATGGCTCATCAAAGGCACCTGCCATCCAGAATAGGGCGGGGGTAGGTCCCATGGGACTCAAACGGCAATCGGAATAATTGAAAAAGTTACCGGAGGTGCCCATTGAACTTAGATAAAAATGACCCGAATGTCCCAACCCGGGGGAGGCGGATAAACCGTAATCGGTACCCAGCGCTGATTCCAGGGAGGAGATCAGCATGGCCAGGTAGTTTGTGCCGTACATCCAGTAACTGGGCCCCTCAAACCATGCACCATCCGGTGCAAAACTTTTCAATCCAACGGGAAGGGATTCAAGGGCCCGGTTGATGACTTCCTGTGCCAGATCGGGTTCCTCATCTGCAATGGCAAGCGCCGCCATGATCATTCCGCCGTTACAAACAAAATTCCAGTTATTGATCTTTTTGGCGAAACCATCAGGATATTGCTGCAGTCCGGGTTTGAGACCCTTTTCGATCAAGGCTGTCCTGATGATCCTCCTGTCCTCTTCAGTGAGGATCTCAAAAAGCCAGTCATAACCAATGGCCAGGGCAGCGCTCATCTCTGCTACATCGAGGAAATGGCTGGGGTTCCAATCAGGAAAACCGGCCGCTGCTTTTATTTCTGCCAGGGCACGCCCTACATACTGCTGTTCACCGGTGAGTCGGTAAGCCAGTGAGAGTGTCATCACCTTTGACAGGCAATCCCTGCTTTTGGATAAAAGATCCGAACCATCCATACTGTATTGGATGGTAGGTTGGGAGACCATCTGGTTGGATAGCTTCACCAGGGTTTCTATGGGATGTTGCAAAAGTGTATCTTATCTGGCTAATGTTGATATCCGCTGCTGAGATTCCACAGTGAATATCAACCTGGGGTGATCTTTCCGGAGCCTCCTCTGTACGCCAGCAGGCTGACAGGCTTCTAGAACAAGGGACAAAGCTGCCAGGCAAATAAATGATACAAGTGATAAAACCCTGTGCTTATTCATATTTTATGAAACAGTTAAGGAATTAATTCCTTGTACCGGAAACAATAGGTCATGTGGTCGTTAACCATGCCCGCCGCCTGCATATAGGCGTAGCAAATTGTGCTTCCGACGAACTTAAATCCCCTTTTTTTCAGGTCCTTGCTCATAGCATCGGATTCCCTGGTACTTGCCGGGAGATGCTTGAGTTCTGTGTACCGGTTATGTATGGTTTGATGATCCACAAATTGCCAGATATACCTGTCAAAGGATCCGAATTCCTCACTGACCTCCAGGAATTTTCGGGCATTAGTGATGGTTGCCCGGATTTTTAACTGGTTCCTGATGATTTTTTCATTGGATAGCAATTCCTGTATTTTTTGCTCATCATAAGATGCTATTTTTTCAAATTCGAAATTATCGAATGCCTCCCGGAACCCTTCTCTCTTTTTAAGGACAATGGACCAGCTGAGGCCAGCCTGGAACAGGTCCAGTACAAGGAATTCAAAATGCTTGCGGTCATCATGGACCGGATTACCCCATTCCCTATCGTGATATTCCATCATGAGAGGATTGTTACCTGGCCAGGCACATGTGGATCTGGCGTTCGTTCCTAATTCAGCCATGATCCTTGGTCTTTTGTCCAGAGACTGATAAAATAGTCGATGGATCGGTCGTAGGTCTTCTCAGCATTATCCGGGAAATAGCATGCCGGCAACTCGCCACTCCTCCTGTGATAATGCAGGCAGTCGCAGCATATGGCATGGTTGCCGCAGGGGTAGGTACAATTACAATACTGGCTGTTTCTGTCTTTGTTACATTCCATGGTATTGGGTTTAAAAACATATTCGATGGGAGGTCACCTGTCCAGCACCTTCAGTTCGGTGCGCCGGTTAAGGGCCCTGCCCTCTTCCGTTTCATTCGTTGTGAAAGGAACTTCCATTCCATATCCCCTGAATTCAATCCTTTCCCGCAGAATCCCTCGAGCGACAAGGTAGTCAGCCACCTCTCCAGCCCGCTTACCCGACAGCCATAGATTGTGTTTCTGGCTGCCGGTGTTGTCTGTATGGCCACCAATCTCAACCACCAGGGAAGGATTGGCCTCCATGAACAATACCACCTTGTCAAGTTCCACCATTGATTTATTATCCAGGGTAAAAGAATCTGTCTGATAGAAAACGTTCCGAAGAACGATCCGTTCCCCTATTTCTATTGGATTCAGGGCAATGTCTTTCAGGAAGGGTTCAGTCCGGCTATATATCTTATCAAACGCAAAATTTTCAGAATGAAACAGGTAAGCAGGCCTCGATATATTGAGTGCATAATCTGCATCTACCGGGATGACCACCAGGAATTCACCATTGCCCGGCTCAGAACTTGATTCAATGACCTTTTTACGGGATTCCAGATCAATCAGCTCAAAATGTGCCTCCAGCGGCCTTTTTGTCTGGCTGTCAAATACCTTACCCTTCATATAGGATACCCTGTTGGGCTGTGCCTCCTCATACAATGCAAAAGAAAAAATATCCCGCCCCATCCTGCTGAGCCTTGTGGATGAGAAATAAGCCATGTCTGCCCTGGCATTCACAATCAATCCTTCTTCATGGTGATTGGTATTGATGGGATAACCCAGGTTTACCGGTTTGCCCAATGTGCTGTCGTTGGTACGGCGGGACATGTATATATCGAAACCACCCATACCGGGCCAGCCTGTTGAACTGAAATACATGGTTTTGTTATCCGGGTGTATGAACGGGGATTGGTCAAATTCTCTGGTATTTATATTTTCTCCCAGGTTCACGGGTGGACTCCAAATCCCGTCAGGCAGCCTTGAGGACATCCAGAGATCATATTTCCCGAGTCCACCGGGACGGTCACTGGTAAAATACACAAACCTGCCATCTGCGGACAGTGAAGGCTGTTTCTCACTATGTTTGCTATTAATGACGGGTCCCATATTGACGGGGACAGTCCAGCTGCCTTCTTCCCAAACTGAAAAATAAAGATCGCATAAACCATACCCATCTTCCCGGCCACAGGCTGTGAACACCATGAACCTGCCGTTGCCTGAAATGGACTGGGCCCCTTCATTATCATATGTATTTAATGGCTTTCCTGCATTCCGGGCAGGTTGCCATGCCCCGTCCTCATACCGGCTGTAATAAAGATCCTCATGGCGGTTAGCCCTGGTCACGGGGTTCCTGGCATCAATGGGCAGCAACATCGTAAAAACCATAATGGATTCATCGGCTGATAAGCTGGGCCAGTATTCGTCATTTTCCGAATTGATATTGGGTCCCAGGTTCTCCGGCTCAAAAGGGACCGGATTTTCCATGGCATGAATGGCGAATTCACAGGAGACCATTTTTTCATGGGCAGATTCCTTCAGGTTGTCCTTGATGTTATCCATGGCCAGGAAACTTTGCAAATGATGGCGTGCATCTGTATACCAGCCAAGTTCCATTTCATTCAACCCGAGAAAGTACAGGGCATTCGGAAAGAAAAGTGAATCCAGCCCTATGGCCTGCATGTAAGCGCCTGCTGATGCTTCCAATTTACCTGCATCCGTATAAACCTGTGCCAGTATCAGCCATGCCTCAATGAATTCGGGTTCCAGGACTATGGCCTTCTTAAGAGTGGTTTCAGCCCTATCATAATCATGCAGTACATAATACTGCCTTGCGGTTTCAAAAAAACTGATGGCACGCTTATTATCGGTAGTGTACTCACGTTGCCCACGCAGCAATCCGGAGCTTAACAGCAGTCCTATCAACAGGAAAAGTCTCATCAGCATTACAATATATAAAGGGCTATTGCAGAAATTATACCAAAATTATGGCATTCACCGAACATGATCCCCCAGGTCCAAAGTATAAACGGATGCCGGCCATGATGACATTTCACATGAAATAAAAATCTTCTCATCCGCCTGGATCGCAATTCCTTCTGTTTGCAGATCATATTTCTCGGGAAAGTCAATTCGTTTTGTGGACTCCATACTGTAATCACTGAAATCAAAACCCCGTAATTCCCATACAAAGGGAACATAGTCCTTGTACCCGACCAGCATGATCAAACTGCTGTCCTTCGGACTGATGTCTGCCCCTGTCACCAGCCCATCTGCCTCAAAGGTGGCAGCCGGCCATAGTGTGTATGTACCTGGACTGGCAGAGCAGATGTAGAGGTCCGTCTGTTGATTTTCCCAGTCCTTTGTAAATAGGTACAAACTGTCATTCACTGCAAAGGCAGCTTCACAATCATAGGGACTCCTGGTGAAATATCCGGCATTTTTTTCCATATCGCCATAACGGTAACGGATGATTTCAGGGTGTATCCTTGCATTTCCGGCAAGCGGTATGGAATCTTTTAATACCTTATAGATGGTGAGTTCTTCCCGGCGCCCGTAATTATTTCCAATGTCAAAAATGTATATGAAGTTTTCATCCTGGGCCAGTTCTTCCCAGTCCCGGTTACTCGCACCTTCAATATAAATTGCCTGGATACATTTGCCCGTCCCCATATCAATGGAAAAGAGTACAGGATCACCCCCGCTGTCATTGATGGTCCATAGTTTATCTCGGTACCAGATCAGGCCTGAATTCTCAAGCACTATTTCATCGAGGTATTCAGTATGGATAACCAGCCTTGGAGTGTTTCCCGGAGTGGATTTATTTGCTGGTTTCCCGGCAAATTTGCAGCCTGGCAGGAATATCACCAGGACAATTAACAGCAGCCATAATAATGATCTTTCTTTATGAACAGCAGACATCTGAGGTATATTAATCCAGGTCCAGTAGACCGGCCATTTTCTCAAAGATATCAGTATTTTCATATATCCCGGCAAAACTCTCTGCTCCGGGTCCATATGCAAATACCGGAACCATGACGCCGGTATGACCCTCTGAACCAAATAAACCGCTAACTTCCCCGGATTCCATGTCCCCCTTTTCAATAGCCATTGCCCCGGTCTCATGATCAGCTGTAATTATGACAAGTGTTTCCGGGTTTTTCCTGGCAAAATCCAGTGCTTTCCCAATGGCATTGTCAAAATCTATCATTTCCGACACCAGGTATTCCGTATTGTTGTCATGACCTGCCCAGTCGATCTGGGATCCTTCCACCATAAGGAAGAATCCCTTTTGGTTTACTGAGAGCCTCCCTATGGCCAGTTCAGTGGCTTTTGGCAGCAGATCCCCCCTGCCCTTAAATGCCGGTGGCATAGCGAGGGAATCAGTAAAAACGGCAATAGGGCCCTGATGAGCAGGTTCCACCTGATCAATCCGCTCTGATACCTGATAGCCGTTTTTCCGGAACTGTTCAATCAGGTCCTGTTTATCCTCCCGCTTGTTGAAATGGTTCCTGCCACCCCCGATGATTACCTCAAGACCTGCTCCTGTAAAATCCAGGGCGATTTCTTCATATTTACCACGGTCAGGGTTATGAGCCGCAAAACAGGCCGGGGTAGCATGCGTGATGGTACTGGTAGCTACAAGGCCTGTAGATAGTCCTGCTTCTTCAGCCATTTCAAGGATTGTTTTCAAACTGTTCCCGTTGGTATCCACTGCAATGGCCCCGTTGCGGGTTTTCCTGCCGGTTGCAAGGGCTGTGGCACTGGCACCTGAGTCTGTAATATAGGAGCTGGCAGAGTAGGTTTTTTGAAACCCCACATATGTGCAACTTTCCAGATTGAGGTGACCTCCATTGGCTGTCAGTCCCGCATAAACCTGGGCTACACCCATCCCATCCCCTATCATTAAGATAATATTCCTGGGTTTTGATTCATGGCTTTTTGATTTATCCGTAGTACAGGAGATCGTGATGCTGAAAATGATCACGCCAATCATCGCCAAACGGCTTATAGTAAGTTTTGAACTTCTTGTCATAGTAATGATCCTTATTTAATGTAATGATACCTGAAGGCAGCCAGATGCCAGGCAATCAGGTTTTACTTTTTCTTGTTGAAAAGCGTATAACCAGGGCAACAAGACCCCTGAAAAACAACAACAATATGTAGAACACCAGGGCCAGTATAACCACGACATGCAGGGACATAAAAAACTCTGTCCATGACGTATGGTAACGGATGATGGCATACACATTGAAAATAAGGGCCGCAACGAAACACCCCATCAGCCATATCAGCTCAGTTCTGATCCGTTTTCCGGAAATGGTAATATCTTTCATAAGATTACAAGTTTTTAGCTTAACATGAATTCTTCAGGCCATTTTATCACTCTGCGTTCCATCATGGCCGTTGAAAGGATCTCTGCCTCAGTCGCTGATGATGATTTTATCAACATGTCCGTAAAACCCGCTCTCTTCAGGGGCGGAATATAAGGACATAAAATTCTTTTTTAAATATATCGATATTTTGTAGTAATTGGCATAAATACCTGGGGAAGTTCCCGATAATAATCGGGACAGGCTCTTGCTCATTTCCAGTAATAAGGCCAGGATATAAACCAGAATGTATATGAAGACCAAATGCAGATGAAATGAAAAAACGACGTATCTTTTTGTTCTCAGATCTTGCATAATT
>JAZGGT010000248.1:0-2209 GCA_036480555.1 Bacteroidales bacterium
GATCTTGAAAGCAAGATGCCGGTAAGCGGTGTTTATCTGGCCCTGCATGGAGCAATGGGCGTAAGAGATGTTCCAAGGCCTGAAGCCGAGATTGCCAAAAGAATCAGGAAGGTGGTTGGAGATCATATTCCCATTGTGGCATCATTCGATTTACACGGTAACGAAGACGAAGAATTTCTAAAGTGGGCCAATGCAGCTCTCGTGACAAAGCGATATCCTCATTTCGATTCATTCCTCCAGGGAAGCAGATCAGCCAGTTTACTGTATCGGATAATGAAAGGACAGTATGTGTCCACAACGGCAACAAGAAAACCAGCCATACTTACCGCATCGGTTTTACAATGGACCGGCCAGTCACCATCAATGAATATTATGGAAAGGGCCAGGAGGTGGGAGGCACGTCAGCAGGACACCTATGTCAATGTTTTTTATGGTTTTCCTTGGACAGATGTTCCGGATATAGGTACAACTGTAGAGGTAATTACTAATAATAATCAGCGTCTGGCTGATTCGATAGCCGATGATATGGCTGACTACATCTGGCGGGTTCGCAAAAAGTTTGCTGTAGGTACATTTCCAATGCCAGCTGAAGCTGTAAATGAAGCTAAACAGGCCATTTCCAATGACCAGGTTCCTGTTGTTCTGGCCGATTATTCTGACCGCCCCGGGGATGCTACCTGGATATTAAAGCAACTCATCGATAATCAGGTCGGCGGAATACTCTATGCCACATTAAGAGATGAAGGAGTAATTGAAAAATTGAAACAGGAAAACGCAAAACCAGGTGACCCTTTTGATATGAAGGTTGGTGGATTTACAGGTGACCAGGCTGGCAGTCCGGTCCGCGTAAAAGGTAAAATAGTGTTTTTCGGTTCCCTATGGTCTTATGAAAATATCGCAGCTATTGAATTTGGGGAAAACAATCTGATAATTATAACACCTACCTATTTTCAGGTAACCTCACCGGAGAGACTACGATTCGGTCCGGTTAACCCGGATAATTACCAGGTTTTTGTTGTCAAATCACGTGTCCACTTCCGGGGCGGATTTGATGAAACCGGCTATGCTAAAACAATTTTAGTTGTAGACGCACCCGGACCATGGTTTGGATCGGTCCGCTTAGATGCCCTGGACTATAAGTATGGTCCTATTTCCAAACTATATCCCTTTGATGGACAGGATTAATTTAAAGTTTATAAGGTTTGCGGTATTCATAATGCAACATCTCATTGGCCTTGTCACTATTCGTAAATTTTTCTTTGACGGGATCCCAGATCAATCTTTCTTTAGTAGCAAGGGCAATATTTGCCAGGTGTGCAAAAGAAGTTGACCTATGTCCATCCTCCAGTGTACAGAGCGGATTATTGCGTGATTTTATACAATCAAGGAAATCTCGTATCAATCCCGAGGTACTGTCAGAGGAGCTGCCATCATCCAAATTTTTGTTTGGATTTGTGAACTCCTCTTTTTCAATCAGGGCATCCCATTTCTGAAATTGACCACTGCTGGCCGGATGGATCTGGTATCCACCTTCATGTGCGTACAGGTTTCCTTTGGTTCCTCTTAGTTCGAGTTCTCCATATGGGAATAACCTTCCGCTGCTGCCCTCATAAATGCCAAATGATATGATTGATCCTGAAGCAAATTCAAAAGTTACCTGCATGGTATCAGGGATATCGGCGTCGTGGTCCAATACATATTTGCCTCCGTGAGCGGTAATGACTGTGGGTGCAATTTCTCCCATCATCCACCGGATAGCATCCATATAGTGCACACCCCAATTACCCATCTGAGAAGAAAAATCGCTCCACCATCGGAATTTATAAGGTGCAATGTTATACTGGTATGGCCTGAAAGCACGGGGCCCCAACCACTTATCCCAGTTAAAATCACTGGGTGGTTCTTCCGGTTTTTGTTTCCCAATTCCATCAGGAAACATATTACTTATCCGGGCAGCCCTTGCCAGGGATACTTTCCCAATTTTCCCAGCCTGTACATCTTTCGCCAGCTTTTGAAAAACCATATTTCCCCTGCGATTCAGTCCCACGGCAACTACCTGTTTACTGGCCGACTGAACTTCAACCATTTTGCGCCCTTCATAAAGGGTAATCGTCAAAGGTTTCTCCACATATACATCTTTCCCGGCCTGAATGGCATGAATGGTTTGAAGTGCATGCCAGTGGTCGGGTGTTGCAATACATACAGCATC
>JAZGGT010000249.1:0-2137 GCA_036480555.1 Bacteroidales bacterium
GTATTGGATAGCCGGTTATTTGATGATCTTACAATGGAACCCGACAGTGAGATCACTACCCATGAATTTCTTAAAGCAGTAAATAAGAAAGTGCCTGGAATTGAGAAGATCTGTACACATCCAAAAGAAAATCAGCAGGAACGGTTAAACGGACTTGTTTCAGGATTAATTAAGTTAGGCCTTCGGGAATAAAGCCAGGGCTCTTAGCATAGGTCATTCATAAAAGCAAATTCAATGTGTGGACGAAATTATTTCATCTTCCTGGTACTCCTAGTTTTCAGTGCCTGTCAACAGGATGCTTTCCAATATAATATATCATCTTTTGGAGCAGAGAATGATGGTAAAACTGTTAGTACCCAGTTCATTCAAAAGGCGATAGACGACTGCTATAAAGCTGGAGGAGGCAGGGTGGTAGTTCCTCCGGGAGAATTTGTTAGCGGGACTATCATACTTAAATCCGGTGTAAACCTTCATCTGGAACAGGGTGCAAGGCTTCTGGGTAGCCTTGATACAGCAGATTATTGGATAGATGGAAGGAAACATGGATTGATCTATGCCTATCAGGCAGAGAGTATCTCTATTTCAGGTGAAGGGGAGATTGATGGGCGGGGGACTTCCTTTCATATTGCGGACAGGGCACACCTCGGCCAGGATTTTACCAGGAAGGTAACACGGCAGGGGGAGGGGTATTTTCCCCTTACGCCGGTACCAGCGGATGGACCCATAGAGTACGATGCCCGTCCTGGGATAATGGTGTTATTGTTACAGTGCGAGCAGGTAGCTATTAAGGATATCACATTTCGTGATTCGCCCGAATGGTGCTTCCGTATTGCAGATTGTGACGATGTAATTGTTAGCGGGATCTCCATCCATAATAACCTCTTGATCCCTAATAGCGATGGCATACACTGTACTACATCAAGGAATGTACGCATCTCTGATTGTGACATCCGTGCTGGTGATGATGCCATCATCGTTACAGGTTTTGGGACCAATGTTGACGTTGGGGGAGATATTAATATACGATTGGATTATACGGCTAGGGAATTTGGAAATAAAACGGGTTATGCAGAGAATGTAACAGTCACCAACTGTATCCTGCAATCACGCTCGGCCGGAATACGGGTAGGCTATGGAGTTAATCCCATCAGGAATTGTGTTTTTTCCAACCTTGTGATCTACGAATCGAACAGAGGACTCGGTGTCTTTTCACGTGATGCAGGAAGCATAGAGAACATACTCTTTAGCAATATTACTATTCAAAACCGCCTGCATTCAGGCCACTGGTGGGGTAACGGAGAGCCCATTCATGTCTCGGCCATTAAACAGGATCCTGAAATACCTGCAGGACCGGTAAAAAACATACGCTTCAGGAACATCATTGCAGAGAGCGAAAGCGGGATAGTAATTTATGGAACGAAAGTGTCACCGATAAAAAATGTCCTGCTTGAGAATGTATCCATTCGTTTGAAAGCAGGAAAATACAGTACTACTTACGGTGGTAATTTTGACCTGAGACCGGTATATAATACTAACCTTGGAATTTTCAAGCATGACATCCCTGCTGTGTACAGCCAGCATACAGAAGGTCTGAAAATAAAAGAATTTACGGTGAGTTGGGACAAGGACCTTCCCGATTATATGACGCATGCAATTTATTGTACGGATTTCTCAAATCTTACCTTAGACGGGTTTTATGGTGCATCTGCCAGACCCGGATTGGCAGCCATTGAACTGGCCAACGGAGAGGAAGTCGTCCTGAAGAACCTCAGGTTGAGTGATAAAAGCCGGAAACTTCTACAATTAAACAAAATCAATCATATCAATAGTCCGTTAAACTTTTAAGCGGCCATGGTGCCGTATAATATGAGTTCTCTGACATAGTTTTGATTTTTAATAGAGTATGGGCGGATACCGAACACGTCAATAAATCTTTTCAGCAGTAAGGTGTTGTGATTCATTGTTTTAATATCTGACATGGAGAATGCTCCTCTTTCTTCCTTTGGCAAACTCAACCAATGGATTGCCTTGGCAATGTTTAAGGATGTCAGCGAAGCATTGAACTGAAAATGCAATTTGTTTTCACTTCTTGCCTGAGAGTCATTCAATCCGGTATGCTGTTTTCCATCTCGATAGA
>JAZGGT010000250.1:0-4696 GCA_036480555.1 Bacteroidales bacterium
CATTGCTTTTTGCCATCCAGGTTTTTCTGAGATCATCCAGGCTGATGTTTTCATGGGTATCCGGACTCAGATCATCTTCTTCCTTTACAACGTAGTGGAAGGCATCAATTTTATTGAAAACAATGTAGGTAGGCTTATGCCGGGCGTCAATTTCAAGTAGAGTCTGGTTTACAATGTCAATCTGCTCTTCAAAATTTGGATGGGAGATATCCACTACATGCAGGAGTATATCCGATTCCCTGACCTCATCCAGGGTTGATTTGAATGATTCAACCAGGGTATGGGGAAGCTTACGGATAAATCCAACCGTATCGGACAACAAAAAAGGCAGGTTCCCGATCACTACCTTCCTGACAGTGGTATCCAGGGTGGCAAAAAGCTTATTCTCGGCAAAAATATCTGATTTGCTAACTACGTTCATCAGGGTGGATTTCCCCACATTTGTATAACCCACAAGGGCCACCCTGACCATTTTGCCCCTGTTCTTTCGCTGGACTGATTTCTGTTTATCGATACGTTTCAGGTCCTCCTTCAACTTAGCGATCTTATCGCGAATGATCCGGCGGTCTGTCTCAATTTCTGTCTCTCCGGGCCCCCTTAGTCCAATCCCCCCACGCTGCCGTTCCAGGTGGGTCCACATCCTTGTCAGTCGTGGCAGCAGATATTCATACTGGGCCAGTTCAACCTGTGTTTTGGCATGTGCCGTCTGAGCCCTCCTGGCAAAAATATCGAGAATAAGGTTGGTCCGGTCAAGGATGCGGCATTTCAACTCCCTCTCGATGTTCCTGAGTTGTGAGGGAGTTAATTCATCATCGAAGATGACCAGGTCGATGTTATTCATTGCTATATATTCCCTGATCTCCAGAAGTTTGCCACTCCCAACAAAAGTCCGAGGATTAGGATAGTCCAGCCTCTGTACAAAGGTTTTTTCCAGTATGGCACCTGCCGTCTCGGTAAGGAAGTCAAGCTCCTGCAGGTATTCCTCCACAGTAGCGGCATCCCGATCCTGATCGATGATGCCGATCAAAATGGCAGTTTCCGGTTTTTGTGTCGTTATGATGGGTTCAGGCATGGCCAAAAAAACACGCAAAATCACAATGATTTTGCGTGGTATATCATACAAGCGACAAAGATAACAATATCAGCCGTATCCTGTATGAGCCCTTAATAAATAAACTGCCTGTTCCTGTAAATACCCTGTCTTATGGCAGGTTTCAACGTTTCTGTACAATTGAATATCATTTCGAAATCCGTTGGAAAAGGAAGGGCTTCCCTTTCAATCATGCTCAATGCTTCCTCGTCCAGTGCATCAAGGTCTCCAATAGCCCTGGCAGATGCATGATCGAATATGTGTTCCGCCCCTATGGGTTCTTTCCTGATCAGTTTCTTGGGATTAGTGGAAAGGATCTCCACATTGCCGTCAATCCTCACAGATTTGAACTGGTGGGTCTCAATCATGGTACATTGCAGCGTTTTATATTTGGGTAACTTAATATCGTTACCGGCAGTATCTTTCATTACATTCCCATTGGGATCCAGGACATATTCAAATCCATCCTCCACTTTCTTTTTGTAGAGTTCATCCTTTTCTTTTACATCATCCGGGGAAACCGTAATCATCTCCAGGTTCACAAGTACATTATAATCATATACAATGTCCTCATTCAGGTGCTTAAAATGATATTCTACCCATTCACTTTCCAGGTTCCTGGTATCAATTTCCAGCAGGTCCTGTTCAAAGACAGGGTCCAGTTTTAAATGGGTCAGGTTATTTACCCTTACGAGTACCCTGCTTATCCCCTTAAATCTTGCCTCTTCGATCAACTCATTTAACTCCGGATACATTCCACCTGAATAATCCTGGGCCTTTGTCATTTCAATATAGGCCTGGCGGTAAGCATCCTTGGTACCTGTCTTCATCAATTCCTTCCCGCTGCCATAATAATACTCCGCAGCAATCCGCTTGGCCTCGATGATCTGTGTATCGTAATCAACATATTCGTAATTTACCTGCCTTCCGGCAACATTCAATGGAAGGACCGTACGAACGAGGGACTGGCGATTTTTCAGCCTGGAATAAGTGGCAAAAACCTCGTCATAATTATTTGGATTGTTTTCCCGCTCCAGAAACCTTACCCTTTCCTGGTCCTGTTCATTCACCAGTCGGTAAGCCCGGTCAAGGATCTCTGCATCCTTGGGACTGTCAGGTTTCTTTCGCAACTGCTTCACTGACTTGTTTATGGCCGCATCATAGTTCCCCTTCTGCATCATCTTCTTGGAAGACCCGCAGGATGAAAGAATCAAAGCAGTAATCAATAGGTAAATAGCATGTTTCATTTGGCAGCTTTTTAATTATGCCATTATATACGTGATATTCCGGATTTGGATACAAAAAACCCTGGTAATCTGATTACCAGGGTTATAAGTATATATTAAGTACTTTATTGCAGCACGAAATTTATGGGGAAAGTAAACTGGACTTTTACGGCTTTTCCTCTTTGTTTTCCTGGTGACCATTTGGGAGATGCCATGACGACTCGTGAAGCCTCCTTATCCAGGGCCGGATCCACTCCCCTGACCACAACTGCATCTACAACCTCGCCTTTCGAGTTAACGGCGAATTGGACATAAACCTTACCACTGATGCCATTTTCGGCAGCAATTTCAGGATATCTCAGGTTTTTCGCGATCCACGACCTGAACCCTTCCTGACCTTTACCCTGGAAACTGGGCATATCTTCAACGATGAAGAAAACTTCTTCCTCGGCTACCTCCTCCTCCTCTTCAAATTCTACGATCTCGATCTGCATATTCTGATCAGCCTCGGCATCTTCAATGATAAGCTCATCTTCGATCTCCACATCATCTTCAACGATCATCAATACATCAGCAACTTTTGGTGGAGGTGGCGGCGGCGGCGGTTTAACATCCTGTTGCCTGGTGATCGGTATGATCTCTTCTTCCAGGTCCATATCGGCCAGTTCACCAAGGGAACTTTCCATGTTGGGCCTGCTGCTCCATTCAAATGCAGCAAGGATAAGCCCCAGTACAATTACCAGTCCTATCTGGAGAAATATTCCCTTTTTGTTTTCAAGGTCTGCCTTTTTTGATTTTTTAAGTTCCATGTCCAGAATTATTTAAGCGTATAAAACTAATGAAATATCTTATCAAATTCAATAGGTACATCCTATTTTAGTATAAATTCACTCCGGGCCGGAATGGTATGATGGTCTCATCCGACCTTTCTCATTTACAATTAATTATGCAAAAATCTTGCCAGAAATACCTTAAAGAGGGCCAGGATAACATTAACCAGCAGAATTTATATTACCGGTCAGCCCTTTAGAATATTTAAAGCTTCCACATTTTTCGCATCAGTCATAAACGGAATACCCGTTATCTCTTCTGTTTCCCTGTTGGCAGAAATCATATCATCCCTTGACAACTCACTTAACCTGAACTTCCTGGCACCCGCCATGAATTGCTGCAGGCCGCATGCCAGCTTATCTGCAAAGGCATACATGGCGATTGCTCCATAAGGAATATTCTGAATCTCGTCCTTCCCGACTTTTTCCTTTACTGGCTCCCATCCGGCGAAGATCTCTTCGGGATATTTCCCAAATTCCTTGACTGCCGGTGGAAGTTCTTCCCAATGACCATAGAGTGCAGCTCTTTTTTCAGGCTTAAATACACCTTCAATATTGCTCCCCAGAAAACCCGAGATCATGGGTGCCCTGCCCATGCAGACGAGTTTTGAGAATGGGGCTCCCAGGGCCAGGGCTTTGAAAATATGATCTTCACGGGCAAAACCGCCGGCAAATGAGATATCCGGGACATTCAACCGTTTGTCCCCCAAAATTTTACAATACTCATATGCCTTAGCGTGAAGGGCAATAGATGGGATGCCCCAG
The DNA here is from genome assembly GCA_036480555.1 of Bacteroidales bacterium. GTDB lineage: Bacteria > Bacteroidota > Bacteroidia > Bacteroidales > SM23-62 > SM23-62. Next base: position 3,912 of record JAZGGT010000250.1, read on the forward strand.
TGCTGCATCATATTCCAGGGACTCATACCTGTTCCTCCACCCGATCCATCAATGGTTAAAAGATCCAATTCTGCATCAGTAGAATAACGAATAGCCATTGCCAATGCCTCCATATCATATGCGCCTGTTTTCAAGGTTATTCTGCTGAATCCAAGTTTTCTCAGATAAGCTACATCTCTCATAAATGATTCCCTCACCTCTTCCGGACTTGAAAGATCAGTACCTCCCAGTCGACTGTGCCTGGCAAAGGAGCTGATGGCACGGGCTTCAAAAGCTTTCTGCACGATCGGATTATAAGGATCGGGATCGACCAGGTATCCACGGTCCTTTAAAAATTTTGCATACTCCAGGCTGATCACCTGGATCTCACCACCAATATCCTTGGCTCCCTGTCCCCATTTCAACTCGATGATTATTTTATCTCCGTATTTATCGATCAGATATTCGGCCACCCCATTCCTGGTATCCTCCACATTCATTTGTACGATGATGGCTCCGTATCCGTCATGGTACCTGAGGTAGGTGTCAATCCTCCGGTCCAGTTCAGGAGCTTTTTTAATTTTACCGCCTTTTATAACCGATTCTTGATCAACTCCCACTACGTTTTCTCCAACGACGATGGGGATGCCACACAAAGCCGCCCCAACTGCAAAAGATTCCCAATAATTACGGGCAATGAAAGTTGACCCGAGAGCCCCGGTCATAATCGGGATTCTGCATTTTGTTTTCACCTTGTTCCCAAATTCAGTTGAGATATCCACCTTGGTAAACAAACAATCATCAGG
>JAZGGT010000251.1:0-9371 GCA_036480555.1 Bacteroidales bacterium
GGGTGATGCTGGCAAACAGTTTTACAATCTTTCATCACCCACCCGAATTGCTGTCTTTTATCGAACATCTGCACCGGGATGGTGTGGGCATCATTAACTCGGCTGTCTTTCACGGCGGATTCCTTACCGGAGGCGATCTCTTTGACTACCAGGATATTCCACCAGCGAGTGAAAAGGGCAGGATCATCTATCCCTGGCGAGAGAGCTTCTATAGGATATGCACCAGGCATCAGGTCAAACCTGGTGATGCCTGTATCCATTTCAGCTTGTCTCACCCGGCCATTGTGAGCATGGCATTGAATACCAGTAAACCGGAGAAGATGACCCGGAATGTAGAAATTCTTCAGCGTGAGATCCCTGATGTCTTCTGGACAGAGATGAAGGGTGAGGGACTCATCGATCAGGGATATAAATATGTCTAGGCAGGATATGACCAAAAAGATGAAAGGGATTATTGTAAGTCACCCCGGGGAAGTCAGGTTTATAGAAAGTGAAGTTCCCGTACCCGGACAGGGGGAGGTCCTTCTGAAATTGAAATATGTGGGATTTTGCGGATCGGACCTCAGTACCTACCTGGGGAAGAATCCCATGGTACAATATCCGAGGGTACCCGGACATGAGATCTCCGCAGAGGTAGCAGAGACAGGAAAAGATGTTCCAAATGGTTTTGAACCCGGTTTACCTGTAACCGTGGTACCATATACAAATTGCGGACAATGCCCTTCATGCAGACGAGGCAGGGAATACGCATGCCAATTCAACCAGACACTGGGGGTGCAGCGTGATGGAGCCATGCAGGAATACCTGCTTGTTCCGTGGCAAAAAATTCTTGAAGCACCGAAACTGAACGATAGAGAACTCGCAATGGTTGAACCCCTTACCGTAGGATTCCATGCCATTGATCGTGCCGGGGTTACAAATTCTGATACTGTGATGGTACTGGGTTGCGGGATGATAGGGGCAGGCGCCATTGTTGGTGCTGCTGCCAGGAAGGCAACTGTGATCGCTGTGGACATAGACGATCATAAACTGTTACTTGCCAAAAAGTTAGGAGCCAGATTTCTTATTAATTCGACAGCATCCGACCTGCATCAGATGCTTGTTGAACTCACAGGTGGGGATGGTCCGGATGTGGTTGTGGAAGCTGCCGGGAATCCTGTCACCTACAGGGCAGCCATTGATGAGGTTGCTTTCACCGGTAGGGTTGTATGCATAGGATATGCAGGGCAGGAAGTATCATTTGAAACTAAACTATTTGTGCAAAAAGAGCTTGATATCCTGGGGTCAAGAAATGCAAGGGAAGAAGATTTCAGGGCAGTGATATCATACATGGAAAAGGGCCAGTTTCCCCTTGAACAAATGATCACGCGGAAGGTCCGGCTGGAGGAAGCCGGTGAGGCCGTCAGACAATGGGCAGAAGATCCAGGCAAGGTGATGAAAATACTCCTTGATATGAGTTGACAGGTATGATTGCACCAACACCAAACCCGGTCCTTGGGACAACTATCCATGCCATAGGCGGAATATCCGCCTCCACTTGCTATGTCCCATTTCAGAAAGTGCGTAACTGGTCCTGGGAATCCTACTGGATCATACAGGCTCTATTTGCATGGATGATAATGCCTGTTATCCTGGGATTTCTTACTGTCCCCGATCTTATCACAGTTTTTAAGGAATCCCCGAAGGAGATAATGATCAAAGCAGTTCTCCTGGGTGCTGCTTATGGATTCGGAGGTATGTCATTTGGGTATGCTATCAGGCATATCGGGTTTTCACTGACATATACTATCTCTATTGGTATCTCCGCCATACTGGGTACACTTGCAAAACCAATGCTTGATGGTGAGCTGATACGACTTTTTCAGAAAGAAGGAGGAGAGGTGCTCCTGTTTGGAATGATCATTGCCGTTTTCGGCGTGGCCATCTGTGGTTGGGCCGGGTTTAACAAGGAGCGGGACTTGCGGAAAAAATCACAGGAAGGCGGGAAGCATACATTTAATATGAGAAGGGGATTAACCCTGACAATAATTGCTGGTGTACTGTCGGCTGTTTTCGGACTTTCTTTGGATATAGGGCAGCCTGTTTCGGATGTAGCCGCACAATATGGTGCCGGCCATTTCGAGGGAAACTCAAAAATCATCCTTTCCACAATGGGATGCCTGCTAACCAATCTGGCTTGGTTTATCCCTTTGAGCATACGGAATAAAACCCTGAAAGAACTCCGGCTCAAAAGCGGGGAGGGAGTTAAAACAAACCTGGTAAATTATTTGCTGGCCGCCCTGAGCGGTTCACTCTGGTATTTTCAGTTTTTCTTTTACGGGCTGGCTAATGTAAGAATGGGTGTTTTTGAATTTGCAAGCTGGGTTATCCATATGTCAATGCTAATTTTCTTCAGCTACATCATCGGCGTAATATTGAAGGAATGGATAAAGGTCACCCGGAAAACTTATATTATACTTGTTACCGGCCTGTTGCTGTTATTTGTGTCGTTTCTGATAATGAACAGGGGAATGGTACAGGGTGAGATATCCAATGGGGAACCAGCGGATATTGGCCTGAAATGTACGATGACAGTCCATCCAGAATTGCAACATGAAATGATTTTTAAGAATAAATAATAAACTCTTCTCCAATTATGAAAAATCAAAGCTCCAATTACAAATTTGTGAAAACGGTGGTAATACTTCCGGTAATCGCTATCATCCTTTCAAGCTGCTCGCCTGCAGGGGAATCCCCTGTATATGAGCCATCCTGGGAATCCTTGAAAAAGCATGAGGCTTCTCCCCAATGGTTCCAGGATGCAAAATTCGGCATCTACTTTCACTGGGGTGTATATTCAGTCCCGGCATATGGCAGTGAGTGGTATCCCAGGTGGATGCATTTTGAGGGAAATGAGATATACGAACATCATCTGGCTACATATGGTCATCCTTCAGAATTTGGCTATCATGATTTTGTCCCAATGTTTAAAGCAGAAAAATTTAACGCAGATGAATGGGCTGAGCTTTTCCTTAAGGCTGGTGCCCGTTTTGCTGGACCGGTGGCTGAGCACCATGATGGGTTTGCGATGTGGGACAGTAAAGCTACTCCCTGGAATGCAAAGGAAATGGGACCCAAAAGGGATATCACGGGTGAGCTGGCAGAGGCGATCAAGGACAGGAATATGAAATTCATATGCACCTTCCACCACGCAAAACAACTCCAGCGTCATGACAGCATTCCGGCCGATTCGAATGATGCTGGATACCGGCTCAGCCATTTTCCGTTTTTTGAGGGTATGCCACCCTCCTCGGATGATGAAAAGTTAAAATACCTTTATGGAAATATACCGGAGGCCCAATGGCTGGAGGAAATCTGGCTCGCTAAATTGAAAGAGGTGGTTGACCAGTACCGGCCTGACATCATGTGGTTCGATTATGTGCTTGACAAAATACCTGATACTGTCAGACAGGAATATTGTGCCTATTATCTGAATGAGGCTGAAAAATGGGATAAGGAAGTTGTGATCGTACGCAAACAGGATGACCTTCCGCTTGAATTCAGCGTGGACGATCTGGAGAAATCAAGGAAGAACAAGATTGCCGAGGAACCCTGGATGACGGATGAAACAGTAAGCAAGGGGAGCTGGTGCTATACAGAGAACCTGGAGATCAAGGAATCAAAGGATGTTCTCCATGTGCTTATTGATATAGTAAGCAAGAATGGAGTACTGTTGCTGAATATTTCTCCCAAAGCAGATGGAAGCATCCCAGATGATCAGAAACAGGTGTTGCTTGACATGGGGGAATGGCTGAATAAGTATGGTGAGGCAATATACGAAACAAGGCCATGGTATACCTTTGGGGAGGGACCCACAAAGGAACCTGAAGGACATTTCAAATACCACAGGGATTTCCTGAAAATCGTGTATTCCTCTGATGACGTACGTTATACGAGGAAGGATAAGCATATATATGCCACTATTCTAGGATGGCCTGGTGCCGGGAAGGAAATTCAACTCAGAGCTTTTGCTACAGAAAACCTGCCTGAACCATTGAGTGTAAAGGAAGTATCAATGCTTGGATCTGGGGCCGGACTTGATTGGCATCATGCTGAGGGCGGGTTGACTATTCAAACTCCGTCTGAGGCACCGGATGATATGGCTATCGTACTGAAAATAAAATTGTAACAGCCATCATATTTGTGTATGCCGGATGTCATTCTCTAAAAAGAATACAGGCCGGTGCTTTCATCTGGATCTTCTGCCCGGTCCGGCTGAGTTTACCAGTATTGGCATCAATCCTGAAAATCTCTATCTCGTCACCCTGCTGGCCTGCTACCAGCAGGAATTTACCATGAGGATCGATGTTGAAGTCCCGGGGATGGGCAGGTACGTCTTCCATGACCTGGATGCGTTCGATCTCTCCCGATCCACTTATCCGGAAAACAGTGATGCTATTGTGACCAACACGATTTGAGGCATAGACATATTGCCCCTCCGGGTGTACACGGACAGCTGCGGGATAATTATTTCCGGTGAAATCAGCCGGCAGGTTACTTTCAGTATTGATCTCTTCCATCCGGCCGGTTTCTTTATCAGAACTGCAGGAGATCAGGGTCCCGTTCAGTTCATTGACAATGAACAGGAAGGGCTGTGTGGGGTGGAAGGCCAGGTGCCGGGGACCTGCACCCGGTTCGGTTGCGAAAAATTCCTGTTCAGGGTTAGGTGTCAGTTTACCGCTATTATGATCAAATTTGTAGATAAAAACCTTGTCTGAGCCCAGATCCGTGGCCAGTATAAAGTTGCCGGACGGATCGGGCATAATATGGTGGGCATATGCCTTGGTCTGTCTTCTTGTATCAGGACCGCTCCCTGTTTGCTGGATTATATCTGAAGCAGGGGAAATGCTTCCGTCTTCACCCAGCGGGTAGGCCGCTATGTTCCCTTCCGAGTAATTGGCGACAAAAATATGTGAACCATCCGGGTGGCAGGAAATATGGCAGGGCCCCCTGCCTTCACTGGATTGCCTGTTTATCATCTCCAGCCTGCCCTCAGTATCAGTCACCTGGAAGGATGCTACTGAACTGTGCTTTTTCTGGGGATCGGATTGGGTCCCGTCAATGGCATAGAGAAAATCCTTCTCCGGTGACAGCGCCAGGTAGGATGATGCTTTACTGCCCGGGAATGAATCCAGCACGGCAACCTGCCCGCTGCTGTAATCAAGTTCACAAAGAAAGATGGGGTGTTCCAGGGATCCATCCGAGGATCCGACATAGAAGAGGATTTTTTCAGGCGTACTGGTAGTAGTACAGGTAATGGCAATCAGAGGAAGCAATAAAGCAATAATTCTTTGAAGTGTTTTCATGGTATCCTGAGTTTAAATAGTCCTTACTTGTATCGTGAAAGCGCGTGAGGGGTTTTGGTGAAGCAAGCGTTCAATATCCTCATCATCAAATCCGTTTTTTAGTAATGCCGGGATCAATTCTGTAAATATGGTGGTATATCCATTGTACCTGCCTCCGTCTTTTTCCCCGACACGGTACCATCCCGAATCATGTGATATTAAAACATGGTCAAGCAGCCCGGCTGATTTTATCTCCAACAGGTGATCTATATACTCCTCCAGCTTATCCACATTTACATTATCGAGCGAAACCCAGGCCCCCATACGGGCAGCCTTGATCCACCCGTCAAGCGTTCCAGCCTGTGCATGTGTCCAGATAAACGCTTCAGGAGAAACACCATATTCCGCAAGAATGCCGAACTGATCAAAAGCAGGTTTATCGGTTCCGGTGTGAGACATGATGGTAAGTCCGGTTTGCAGGTGGGTAAGGGCAGCCGCCCGTACCAGTTTTTCATGCATGGGAATGAGTGAATCATTCCTGTCGACTGAGATCTTGATAAATCCAGGTCTGATACCTGTCCCTTCAATGCCGTCATTAAATTCGGCTGTCCATTCAGTGGCAAGTTCCTCCGGACTCATTTTTAAGGCCCTTGATGGTATGAATTTGTTTTTTCCAGATCCGTAGAAACCGGTATTGGTTAATATGTTCAAGCCTGTTTTCGAAGCAAGGCTTTTCATCAGTTTTGGATCACGGCCAAGATATGCCGGTGTGCATTCCATGAATGTCTGGCAACCTTTTGCCTGTAATGCTTCCAGAAAGGGCAAAGCCTTGTCAATGACATTCTGCCTATCCCAGCGGTGATAGCCGGTACTGTCGGCACCAATAAAATCCACCAGGATATGTTCGTGAGCCAGGGTGGTCCCCATCTCAGAGGCTGAAATGGGACCAAGAACAGTCATAATTTGAGTTTCATTCCCGGAACCACATCCTGAAAATCCAGTTATCAAAATGAGACAGAGGTATATCAAAATCCTAGTCATAATCCTTGGCCTGTTCCCAGATCTCATTCATTTCATCCAGGTTCATGTCTTTCAGGCTGCGCCCTTTCCTGAGGGTGTTCTTCTCCAGGTAACCGAAGCGCTTGATGAATTTCAGGTTGGTTTTTTCAAGGGCCGTTTCGGGATCAACGCCGTATAAGCGTGCAGCATTGATCACCGAGAACAGGAGATCACCGAATTCCAATTCGGTTTTTTCCTGGTCCTCATTCCTTACTTCTGTTTCCAGCTCCTCCAGTTCTTCCCTGACCTTGTCCCATATCTGGCTTTTCTCATCCCAGTCGAAACCTACAGCCCTGACCTTCTCCTGTATCCGGTTCGCCTTGATCATGGCCGGCAGGGAACCTGGAACACCTTCCAGGACTTTTTTCCCTTCACGTATTTTCAGTTCCTCCCAATTCCTTTTGACATCCTCTGCATCATTGACTTTGGTGTCACTGAAGATATGGGGATGTCGGTAGATCAGTTTTTTATTCAGGTTTTTGATGATATCCGCCATATCGAAATCGCCTGTTTCTGAGCCAATTTTCGCATAAAAAACAATATGCAACAGCATATCGCCCAGTTCCTTCATGATCTCATCAGGATTTTCCTCCAGGATGGCATCTGCAAGTTCATAGGTTTCTTCAATGGTAAGGTTCCTGAGCGATTCATTGGTTTGTTTTTTGTCCCATGGACATTCGGCTCTCAACCTGTCCATGATCTCCAGCAGTTCCTGGAAAACTGCCAATTTCTCTTCCATGCTATTCATACTGTATTTTTACTTTTCTTTAAACTTCACCCTGATGCTGGAGTTGGTTGACAGGTTCAACAGGTCAGCAGCATTCCCCTTACTGATAGCTATTTCAAGGAGGCCAACAGAGTTGAAAAGAGCCAGGATCTCCCCGGGAGCAGTCTCGTGGTAAAAATTATTCAGGCGGGTGATAATATAATAGTTGTTCTGCGGGTAGATCTCAAATGCCCTGCCTCCACCTATCCTTTCAAAGAGGTCCATGGTTATATTGGTGATGGCATTCCGGAATGAATCAATATAAATCACGGAACCCGTGATCACCGATTTATCAATGGCTGCCCTGAGGGGGATCTTTTCCTGGTACTTTTTTACCACCTTGCCCAGGGAATCGGCTTTGTCTCCATTTGCCAGTTTAGAGGCTGCTTCGGCGAATATGCTGAAGCTTGTATAACTCCGGAGATCAGGGGGCGACTTTAACTCAATGATCTTATCCGGTCCCTCGCTAAACAGCAAACCGAAAATCCCGTTGTCTGCACCCAGGAAATAGTGTTTTTTATATTCCACCAGCAAAAAGGGCATGTCCTTGCTGCCTTCCGTGTTCACACCGATGATATGCACACTGCCTTTTGGGAAATTATAGAAACAGTTCCGGAGCACAAAAGCTGCCTGGTTTATATTATAGGACTGTACCTGGTGGCTGATGTCCACAACCTGTGCCTGGGAGCTTTGACTGAGGATTTTACCCTTGATGGCCCCGACATAATAATCATTTCTATTCCAGTCAGTTGTGAGAGTAACAATGGTCATTTCAGGAGGTACTTGCCTGGCAGAATTATTTATTGTGGACTCGAAAAAATCAATTTAATTTGCAATATCCAAAAGTAATCAATATTATGTATTTTGAATGATCGAAAAGAAAATATATTTGGAAGGAGTGGATCCTGTAAAATTGTTTGGAATAAACAATTCCCGTTTTGACCGGATCAAACAAATTTTCCCCAAATTAAAGATTGTCGCAAGAGGTAATGAGCTAATCATCAAGGGTGAAAATAAAGAGATTGCCAGGTTAGAAGAAACCCTGAACCACTATATCGATTATCTGCAACGTACCGAAAATCCGGATGAAGAGCAGGTGGAAGAGCTCCTCATGGGGAATGGCAGGGAGATACTTGCCAACCAGACAGTATCAGGGAATATACTCCTGTATGGGGAAAGTGGCAAGCCTATCAGGGCCAGGACAGTAAATCAGAAGGTCCTCGTTAAAAGCTGTGATAAGAATGACCTGATGTTTGCCATCGGTCCTGCCGGCACCGGAAAAACCTATACAGCCATAGCCCTTGCAGTCAGGGCCCTGAAACATAAGGAGGTCAGGCGTATCATCCTGACCCGTCCGGCTGTTGAAGCAGGTGAACGATTGGGATTCCTGCCCGGGGATTATAAAGAAAAACTGGACCCTTACCTTCAGCCGCTTTATGATGCATTGAATGATATGATACCTTCAAAAAAGCTGAAGGGATTCCTGGAAGACAACACCATACAGATAGCTCCCATCGCCTTTATGCGTGGCCGCACACTTGATCACGCTTTCGTGATCCTGGATGAAGCACAGAATGCCACGGTAAATCAGATGAAAATGTTTCTTACACGGATGGGGAAAAATGCTAAATTTATCGTGACCGGAGATATTACCCAGATCGACCTGCCGGATAAACGGGATTCCGGATTGCTGAGGGCTGTCGACCTGCTGAAGAATATCAACGGGATTTCCCTCGTTTATTTTGATGTAAAGGATATTATCAGGCATAAGCTTGTGAAATACATTGTTGAAGCCTATGATGAAGAGAATACTAATAATAATACTGACAAGAACAACAAATAACAATTATGGAAGAAGCGATTACAAAAACCCAATTTGAATTTCCCGGATTAGTAGATCTTTACAAAGGCAAGGTAAGGGATGTATACAATATTGATGATAAATTACTCGTGATGGTGGTATCCGACAGGATCTCTGCATTCGATGTCGTCCTGCCGCGCGGGATCCCCTACAAGGGCCAGGTCCTCAACCAGATTGCCAATAAATTCCTGGATTCCACTGCAGATATTGTTCCTAACTGGAAGCTAAGCTCTCCAGATCCGAATGTAACTATTGGCGTCAGGGCGGAACCCTTCAGGGTGGAAATGGTGATCAGGGGATACCTGACCGGGCATGCCTGGCGTGAGTATAAGGCAGGAAAAAGGATCCTCTGCGGTGTTCC
>JAZGGT010000252.1:0-4005 GCA_036480555.1 Bacteroidales bacterium
AGGGATCAGCCTGCTGAGTGAATGGATAAAAAAATTGCCATGCCCGTCGTAGTTGGTCAGCTCACGCATCAGGTAGGTAAATACATGGGGACTGATAAAAGAGGCAGACCCGAATACCAACTGGGCCATGACTGAAAAAAATGCAAAATTCTCTTCCCCCCCGGCTTCCCTCATTAAGGGATTGATAACGACCTGCAACATGGCCATCCCGGCGCCGATAATAAACAAAGACGATAATGCCATTTCGTATACAGGGAAAAGGGCAAAGAGTAAAGAGCCTGTAAAAGTCAATCCAAATGCAATGAGCATGGAAAATTTCTCACCCAGTTTTTCGACCATCATCCCGGCCGGGATAGACATGACCCCATAAGCCAGGAAGAAAGAAAATGGAAGGAATGCAGCCAGTGTCAAACTCAACTGATAATTTTCGATGATGGTAGGCATCAAGGGGCCAAGGATATTGGTAACGAATGAAATGACAAACATGATGACCAGGACGAGTAAAACGATAAAATTGCTGCGCCGCATAATGTGTTTTTTAAGATTAAAGATTCTTGGGTTCTACCCAGATGGGGCTTGACCAGGCCAAACTGCCATTTGCCTGTGTTACCCGGACATAATACCAATCTGTAGATTCGTTATCATTTTGGTCACTGAACTCGAATGCAGTCTGGTAATTTTCATTGAAGACAATCCTGTGTATCATGATTGATTCAGAAGGAAAATCCCCTGTAAAAGTAATGTCACTGGATGCTGCCAACTCTCCTAAAGTTTTGTTAAGTTGGATATTGCCTGGCCGGCTTAATGACAGATCCAGTTCAGTTTCGGGTGAACCCTGGATCTCCAGTATGACACTATTGGTAGCTCGTTCTTCATAAGCCTGCTTGCGAGAAGTATAGGATTTGAATTGACAGAGATGATCATCCAGCCTCGTAATTTTATTTCTGCGGTCTTCGTCATATGGACCGGATTGAAAACAAGGGGTAGCTGAGACTATTTTACCACCTGTAACATGCACATCAAATTCCCAATCAGTGACACGTTCCAAATTAAAGAAATCCCACGGTCCCCAACCAAATTCAATACGGCATAATATGGGTTTGTCCCAGCTGGACCTACTCGTATCCTCATCAACAGGATGATTGCGATATATAACTTTATTGTTACGTAACACCTCCACCCGGTCAATCACATCCTGACCTTTCACCTTTACATAAATATTCCGGGGAGTTACAGACGGGAGGGTTTCTCCCATCCAATGCCCGTTCAGTCGAAAATCCAATTTAATCCTGTCAGCACTGACCGCATAGGTACGTCGTGCTTTTATAGCCTCCATAATGGACTCCCTGGTAAGTGTATCTGCGTGTACTGCGACGAGCCCTTCACCGTAAGCTCCGGGATATCCAAGATGGTCATCTGTACTTGCCACCAGTCCAACCTGGTGCCCCTGTTTCAACAGATACTGTATGGTATTTTTGGTATACCGCCCACCCATACTATGCCTGATGTAGCGATGCGGGGCCCTGTCCGATTCCGCATTGCCATGCTCCGAGAATATTTCTACCACAGGTGAAACATCTACAGGTCCCAGGACAGTCCAATTCTGGCCCCTCCACCCCTGCTGATATGCAGGGTGATGAGGAATTAATACAGCATTTTTCTCTCGTGCAAATTGTTGCAGATCATTAATGTTATCCAGGTATAACAGTTCTCCCTCATATCCAGGTAAGATGGCACAGACATCTCCATAAATACTTGAATGCCATTCATAACCGATAAAGGAAACAAATTCCCCGGGTATATTGGATTCATTCGCGTATCGTTTAATTTTGTCCCAGTTCTGCCTGGTGACTTCAAAACCTTCAGTGAATCTGTCAAAATTACTGGATTCGGGCTTATCATGCCATTGTGAATGGGGTGTGAAACAATAAAAATCAAGGTGGCTTTTTGCAATATCATAGGCTCTTTCCAAGGATCCCTGGGCATACCCTATGTTACAGTGGTTATGGATATCTCCCCAATAAATATTTTTTTGTTCAAACTCATATTCGTTTTGAGTACGGCATTGAATAAGCAAACCAGAAATAAAAATCAATAAGATCCATACTGTTTTCTTCATATTACATTCCTTTCATTTTCCGGAAACTGGACCAGGACCCTCAAGGTGCTGGTTAAAAAACCGGGTGGTTGGGTAGGCAAACTCAATATCTTTGGTCTTCGCAAATTCCTTTAATATATCTTCCCAAATAGGATGTTCGCTGGTGCGTCGCTTTCGTACATCACACAGGTACCTTATGGTCAGGAGAATACCACTGTCTTTGACCGAAGTATACACCACAGGGGTCAGGTGAGTATATGTTATCAGGTATTTTTTGGTTGCCTCTTTGATCTGTTTTTCAACTGCCGCGGTAAGATGCTCTGCATGTCGGCTGATAATTTTTTCCAGCATGCCCTTGGCTGATTCCCAATTGCTTTCAAAAGTAACAAGTACGGGGATCTCATTCCAGATATACTCAAATCCTATGCTATAATTGGCCTGCGCAGTCAAGAATACTTTTCCATTAGGTATGTGGATGATCCTGCCTGTACTTTGGTCTGCCTCTACCCAATTCCCTATTTCCAGTATGGCAAACTGGAAGAGGCGGATGTCGATGACATCACCTGTATTCTCACCAATCTGGACACGGTCACCTACTGAAAATGGTTTTCGGGTACTGATAAATAGCCAGCCTGCAATGTTCGTTAGCGGATCCTTCAAGGCAATGGCCAGACCTGCTGTAAACAAACCAAGAAAGGCCCCGAACCTGGCAAAGGCAGATATCCAGACACTGCTTATCAGGACGATACTGATGAGAGACAGGGCAAGGCCAATTGATCTTTTCCACTGGTATCTTAACCTTGGATCCTCTGTTTGCCTCCAGACCAATTTTTGGATCAAGTACCGAAGTACCCAAACAACCACAACAATGGCAAGGGATAGCAAAATCTTTCGTTGGTTTGCGGGACTCAAACCAATCTCTTCCTGGATGATTTCAAACATATGATGATCTATGGCGGAACCAGTATTTGATCCCGGATTATGAAGTAACTAATTTACTGAATTCTGGCAAAAGATCTTTATCCGGAGACAAGGTTAGCACAATCCGGTCATTTCTGGCAATCTGCTTCTTTACTAGAGCCTGGTATTTACCACATTATTATAGATTGAACCAAAGGTATAACCTATGCCAAAACTAAACTCGAATTCATATTCAGTTGATATCCTTTTTTGCTTTAGCAGTACTTCCTCCAGTGTGGCCTCCTCCCGGGGCAGGTAAAGCTGGTTGCGCACAATACCATAATTGCCGCCCAGATACACTGAAAGTCCCTTAAAGATCCTCCAGGATAATCGGCCATACATGCCAATATGAAATTTTGAGGGATCATGGAGATACTGTGAAACAGATATCCTGCCGCGGGCATATCCCCATGGCTGGTTAAACCTCAATCCCATACGCAGGTCATGTATAGGGAGAAATTCCTGCATTTTAAGAAATACTGTTTCTTCAAAATATCGCTGATAATCCAATCCAATATGATAGGATACCGTGAATTCCCTCCTTGCTACTTCTCTGTAAGGAAAGATGCTATACTCACATGCAAGAGATGCGCCCAGCAACATGTCTATATTTTGATATGTGCTGGTTCGCACATCCACGGCAATTCCTACAGACCAGTGTGATCCCAGGCTTTTCACCTGGTCAAAGTAGAAAGCCCCTTCCCGGTAAATATAATTCCTTTCTTCTTCATCACTGGTGACTGTTCTGTTTCTGTAACGGTAATAAAAATCACCAACTGTTTTCCAGTTATCGGTTACCCTTTGTGCTTCTAAACCGGACCGGATTGAATATTCGCTCTGAAGGCTTTCTTTTTCAATCTCTCCCCCGCCATCGATCTCAAATATCCAGTAGTTCCAATTATCATCCCCGGTTTGTTCCGGATCTGGCCTGTGGCCGTTCTCACTGT
>JAZGGT010000253.1:0-2751 GCA_036480555.1 Bacteroidales bacterium
CGCACACGGCAAAGGCTTATATTCCGGACAGGGCGTTCGTGTATATTCAAATAATGGAGAAGCCAACAAGGCTGCACGGCATGATTTTACAATTGACTCTGGTGCTTTATTGGAATGGGATGGCAGGGACTGGACCATGATCCGCCGGAATCAATTCGTTGAAGTGACGGGTCCCGGGGGGATATATGGTAACGCAAACCCTGAAACCGATCCTATCTGGACCACCGGTTTTGACTTTAAATCATTGCTGCTAGGGCTCAGAGATAACAATCAATGGACGTTTTTCCGTTTGCCCAAGGCGAGCCATAGCTATGACGGTGGACATGGGTGGAATACTGAATGGCCCAGGATAAGAGATATAGGGACCGAGGAGCATCCTGACTATATGATGACCATGCATGGCATGTTTTGGCGGTTCCCTGGAAGTTTTACATACAATAACACCGCCGGGATACGTCCACGTTCCGCCTATTTAAAGGTAATTGGCGATTTTACAAGATGGGGAGATCAACTGGTCTTTGGCTGCGATGATTCAGCTCAGAAAGAGTTCCTGAACAAAAGAAAAGTCAAAGGGAACATTGAGGGGCCAGGACAATCCCATTCAAATCTATGGTTCACCTCCATAGATAAACCCGATCAGCTGGGTCCCAGTACCGCATCAGGTGCTGTCTGGCTGGAGGATAATATAAAGGCAAATGAGCCTTCCGAACCTTATCTATTTGCGGGATGGCCCCGACGCTCTGTATGGATAAAGAACTATGGAGAGCAGGACATTGAACTTACTTTCGAGGTTGACAAACAGGGTAATGGTAAATGGAGCTCATTGATCACCAGGAATCTTAAACCAGGAAGTTCCGATCGAATTGAATTCTCAGAAGACCAGCAGGGAGAATGGATCAGGGTAAGCTCTGACAAGAACAGTAAAGTTACCGTACATTTTACTTATGCAGGGGATGATAAACGATCCACCCTTGCCGACGTATCATTTGAGGGATTACTGGAAGCAGGTGAAGATGAAGTGAGCGGGGGACTCTTATACGGTCTGGGGAATGACCGGAGGGTGCTGGGCATTTCAGCCAGGTATAAGGGAGAGGATGCCGGTTATTACGAACTAGGGGCTGACATGAAACTTCTACCCATTGAAGATGCTGAAACTAAGAAATTCATTGATGAAAAATTTGCCATCCCACGGAATGTAGTTAGCATTGATGAATCTTCGGTATTGATCATAGATGATAGTGACCGTAGATGGAGATTGCCATTGGGCAACCTCGCATATACGGGGCTTATCAATTCTTCCCGGTTGAGGCTAAGCCGTGAAGTTGCTACCGAGCGTGATTTATTTAATTGTCACGGGACGTTTTACGAACTGCCGGCTGAAAATGCGGATGGATTTGCCAAGATACGGCCAATAGCCTCCCATCATTACAGGATCCATGATTACGCTTCATACCGGGGACTGCTGGTGATGACCGGGGTCAATCCGGAAGAAGGTGACAACAATCCCCACATCATCGTATCTGAAGATGAAAAAGCTGCTGTTTGGGTAGGCGCCATTGATGATCTGTGGAGTCTGGGGAAACCTGTGGGAGAGGGTGGTCCCTGGAATAATTCGAAGGTTGAATCAGGTAAGTCATCAGATCCTTACCTGATAGGGTTCTACGACAAAAAGGAATTATCCATCAGCCATGACCTGGAGGAAGATGTAAGTTTTATTGTGGAACTTGAGCCTGTAGGACATGGAGACTGGATGAAATATATGGAGATAAGCGTTCGGGCCGGAGAGATCTTCAAGCACATATTCCCGGATAATTTCCATGCCAGGTGGATACGGTTTAAAGCGGATAAGAACTGTAAGGCAACGGCCTGGTTGGTTTACGAATAAGGAAATAAATACAGCTGTGATTTGAATCGAATCTCATGAAAAACCTGGTTCTGTTTAATATTTTCGTTTTGTTGTTAGTATCCTGTAAACCATCCCATAATGAATCCAATACATGGTATGTGGCATCACCCGATGGCAACCTGCAGGTGGAAATTACCCTGGATAGCTCAGGAGCAGCTGTATATTCAGTTTTTCTTAATGGTGAGATGGTGGTTCAGCAATCCAGTTTGGGAATTGCACTGTCGGTTGAATCATACTCATTTTTAAAGGACCTGGATTTTGCTGAAGCATCAGAAAAGGAGGTTCATGATGATTATATTGCCGTATCAGGCAAAAGAAAGCATTGTACCTACCATGCAATTGAAAAAACACTTACGTTCAGAAATACCTCAGGTGAGTTTATGGAAGTAATCTTCCAGGTGAGCAATCATGGCGTGGCTTTTCGCTATAAACTGAATAATCAAATGGCAGCAAAGGTTGATTCAGAAATCAGTGAGTTTAATCTGCCCAAGGAATCATTGGCATGGATACAACAATTTAAAGGCTTTTGGAATGATTATGAGATGGTCTATACAAAACGGCTGCTTGATACAATGAAACTCCCGGCATATTATATTCCTGGTTTATTTCAAACACCAGAAAAACAGTGGATCTTCATAAGTGATGCATCTGTAAACGGCGACTATGCTGCCTGCCAGTTATCTCACAAGGGATCGGGAAAACTTGCCATCAGGTTACCAGACCAGACATACGATTGGGAAGTAGGGGGGCATCATCCCTGGTTTAAAATCGTATATGATGAGCCTGTGAAGATTCAGGCACCAGCCAGCCTGCTGACTCCCTGGAGGGTTATGATTATCAGTGAA
>JAZGGT010000254.1:0-10132 GCA_036480555.1 Bacteroidales bacterium
GCTTACCCTGTCTGACCTGGTACTGGAGAATTTTTCGGTGAACTGGACCAGCTGGGCAAACGATCATTCCTGTAAATCCAAATACCAGGCACATGGTTCCCCCGGGAACCTCATAGACCTGTATGCTTCGGCAGATATCCCCGAATGTGAATCCTTTTATGCCACAAAATTTAATATCCCCGGATTCAGGTGGGAAGAATCCAATGCCAACATAGCGGACCCGGACCATATCATGTTCAAGTTTGCTTCTTCAGCGGCCAATATTGCAGGCAAACCACTTACTTCTTCCGAAACATTTACCTGGCTCCGTGAGCATTTTAAAACCGCTTTATCTCAGTGTAAACCCGAGGTAGAACAGCTCTTCCTGGCAGGGGTCAACCATACATTTTTTCACGGATCAACCTATTCCCCTGATGAGGCTGAATGGCCAGGCTGGAAGTTTTACGCTTCAGTGAATTTTGCATCGGACTATACGATCTGGAAGGATGCACCTTCCATGTTTGCCTATATCACCCGTTGCCAGTCTCTCCTGCAATCCGGAGAACCGGACAATGAATTGCTGGTTTACTGGCCTTTCTATGATGTCCTTGATGTTGACCAGGACGGAGAACTACTGTTGCAACTTAGCATACATAACAGGGAAGACTGGCTGGTACCGACTCCCTTCTATCAACTCGTCCGTGATTTGATCAACAAAGGCTATTCAATTGATTTTATAAATGACAGTTACCTTGCATCAGCCAAGGAAAGGGGTGGGGATATCCAGGTACCGGGTGGAAGATACAAAGCCCTGATCGTGCCTGATTGCAAAAACATGCCCCTGCCGACATTCGGCTACCTGACCAGGCTGCATGAAGAGGGGGCAAATGTGTTTTTCACAGGACTCCCCGAGTCTGTTCCCGGTTACCATAACCATATCGAACAGACATCCAAGTTGCTGGAAATGATCGCCGAGGAAAAGGGAAAGCTTGCCATCACGGATATTATCGTCCAGGTCCTTACTAACATGGGGATCGAACGGGAAAAACTGGTTGATATGGGACTAGGTTTTATCCGTAGGGAGATGAATGACGGTAAGGTCTATTACCTGGTTAATCATACCCCGAATGAAATAGACGGGTATGTCACCATTGGCAGTCCCGCAAAATCAGTCCTCATCCTGGATCCCCTGACAGGTTGCACCGGAGAGGCCAGGATAATGTCCCGGAACGGGAATACGGATGTTTACCTCCAGATCAAGCCTGGCCAGGCATTCCTGCTCAGGACGTATGATGATGAAAAGACGGATGCACCTGCCTGGGAATACTTTGCCCAAAGCGGTGATCCCGTGGAATTAACCGGTCCCTGGGATGTGAGCTTCATCTCTGGTGGCCCCCGCATCCCGGATGATATCAGGATGCAGGAACTGAAATCCTGGACAAGCTTCAGTGAAGATGCCGGAGCATTCAGCGGAACCGCAAAATACAGTATCCAATTTGAGAATCCGGACCCGGACGTTACTGCCTGGCTGCTGGAACTGGGCGATGTCAGGGAAAGTGCCAGGATCTGGATCAACGGCGAATACCAGGATTGTCTATGGGCAAATCCTTTTGAAGCACGGATCGAAAAATTACGGGAAGGGACCAATACGCTGGAGATCGAGGTGACCAACCTGTCAGCCAACCGGCTGAGGGACCTGGAACTGAGTGGCAGGGAATGGAAAACCTTTTACGAGATCAACATGGTGAACCGTCATTATACAGAACTTGATGCCACGGGGTGGGGCCCCATGCCATCAGGACTCCTGGGCAAGGTCAGGATCATCCCGCAGGTACCAAAAAGTTTATAAATTAACATGTCAAAACTGTTCTGATGAAATATCTAACAAACTTAATTGCGATTACCAGCTTACTGGCATTTTCAGGATGTCAAGCACAGGAGGGGCAGGAATGGCCTGACTGGCGTGGAGAGGGACGGAATGGCGTCTGGAATGAAAAGAATATCATCAATGAATTCCCCGAACGCGAGATCGGGTTGAAATGGCGGACACCCCTGGGATCGGGCTATAGCGGTCCCACAGTATCACAGGGCAGGCTTTATGTCACGGACCGGGTCACCAGCCCGGAAGAGCAGGAACGGGTTCGCTGCTTCGACAGTGAAACAGGCAGTGAATTGTGGACCCATACCTATGCTTGCCGGTATGAAGGGGTGGGCTATCAGGCGGGCCCACGGGCAAGTGTGGTTATCCATGAGGGGTTGGCATATTCACTGGGGACCATGGGGCATCTGTTTTGCCTTGATGCGGTGACCGGCCAGGTTATCTGGGGAAAGGATATGAACAGCGAGTATGAGATTCTTATGCCTACCTGGGGCATTGCCGCCACACCACTCATCGTGGATGACAAACTGATCCTTCATATCGGTGGCAGCAACAATGCCTGTATTGTTGCGCTGGATAAAAAAAGCGGTGAGGAGATCTGGACAGCATCCGGTGACAATGCTTCCTACACTGCTCCCTACCTGACCACACAGGATGGCAGGAAGGTGGTCGTTGTATGGACCGGTGATCACCTGAATGGCCTGGCGCCTGAAACAGGTGAAATATACTGGAAAATCCCCTTCAAGATCAAATTGCATATGGGTATCAGCACGCCAGTACGTTATGAGAATTATCTTTTTGTCAGTGCGTTCTTTGACGGATCCCTGCTGGTTGAAATATCTGACAAAGAACTGACTGCGAAAATTAAATGGCAGAGATCTGGTAACAATGAACGAAATACAGATGCCCTGCATTGTGTTATTAACACAGCGGTCATCCGGGACGGATATATTTACGGCATTGATTCCTATGGGGAGATGCGCTGCCTGGAGCTGGAAACCGGTGACAGGGTCTGGGAAAACACTTCAGCAGTAAATATTAACCGCTGGGCCAATGTCCACTTTGTCCAGAACGGGGAAATTACCTGGATGTTTAACGAACATGGGGAATTGATCATCTCAAGGCTCTCCCCTGAAGGTTTTGAAGAGATCAGCCGGGCCAGGCTCATCGAACCCACAACCGGGCAGTTGAACCGGAAGGGAACAGGTGTTACCTGGACCCATCCCGCCTTTGCCGGCAGGCATGTGTATGTCAGGAATGACAGGGAACTGGTCTGTGCCGATCTGGGTGACTAAGGGTTTCATGGCCCGGACCTGTACCATCACCTCGCATCAAGCACTGACTGGATCAGGCCTGCCACTTCGGTATGCCCGTTGTTGCGGGCGAACAAAGCAGCTGTTTCCCCGTCTATGTCCTTCAGCGCAGGATCCGCACCGCTATCCAGGAGGAGCTTTGCCACTTCCAGCTGTCCCTCGGCGGCAGCATGCATCAGGGGTGAGAAACGTTCATCATTATCGACAATATTCGGGTCTGCATGATGATCAAGCAGCAGTTTGACAGTTTCAGCGAATGGCCCGGTGGATGCATATAAAAGTGCTGTACGCCCCATTGCATCCCTGATACCAACCTCGGCCCCTTCATCAAGAAGCAAGCGAACGATCTTTGTATGCCCGTTAAAAGAGGCATACATCAACGCCGTTCTTCCGTCCTGATCAACTTTATTCAGATCTGCGCCCAGCCCGATCAATTCCTTTACTTTTTCCAACTCGCCATTCAAGGCAGCATCATTCATGACCTGCTGATCTACAGTTGAATTTTGTTGCAGGGCAGGTGATGTGGCCGCTGGCGTTGGCTGATCCGGTACTGTTGCAGATGGTTCCGGTGCATTGGCAGCTGTTGTTGTTTCAGCAGTTTTTTCCCCCTTCCCCTTACAATTCATCATGCCCGTCGAAATGATCAGTAAAAGGGCAATAAGGACTGAAGATGGGGATAATACAGATCTTCTCAGGCTCATTATATGCTTTTTAATATCCATTGGTTTTCTGAACCGAAGATAATAAAAAGATCGTGTCTTGACATTGGTCAGATACTTCCGTATCTTACGGTTAGCCCCAAAACATTACCATCATGAAAAACTATCTTTATTTATCCGCCACTCCGGAATCACTCGTGGCATCCCAGCTCCCACCGGTTGATTTCGGTAATTACCTGGCTGTAGGAACGCGCAAACGGATCCGCGGACAGGCCGTATTTTTTGAGCTCGACATTGAAAAAATGGAAAACCTGCCACAGGATTACCTGGATGAGAGGCTGGTACCCTATGAAGACGGGGAACCTAAAAGGTCAGTCTTTATTTCCATTTACAGGGTCATGGAAAACATTCCCATGGATGCCCTTAAAAATCTTTACCTGGTGACCGATGACGGGAAGGTCCTCGAACTGGAGTCAAATAAATATAAACCGCCTTCGAGGGATTTGATCCATCTCTACCAGCAGTTCAATCCCATTACCACCCGGGTTGCCAGCAAATTAACGCCTCCAGAATTCATCAATTTCCTTACAGATAGCAGCAAACCGGTATATGCTCCGAAGATTTTTTTCGCGGAACTGAAACTGAACAAATTGTCGAAGGATTCCTATGCCCCCATTCATGACCTGCCCTATCCGAATCCTGACCACCTCAGGGATTGCCTCGACAGGTTAAAATCATCCAAGGAAAGGCTGACCAAAACGGTCATACGTCAATTCAAGGGAGATCTTTCCTACAGGACCGTTAAGGATGGCTTTTTCATTGGTGAACCTGATAGATTCCTGTACTATCCCTTCCCTTCCATTGAGGACCTTGAGGATAAATATTATTACTGGTGGAGATCAGCTCTTGTCCAGTGTTTTTAGAACAGCACTTTTTAATCACCAAATCTCATTCACAATGAAGAATTTTCCCTCAAACCTGAAAAACCGCCGTGATTTCGTGAAACAATCCGGACTCGCGGCCATGGGTTTGATGACCCTGCCTTCCCTCCTCGGATCATTCCGCTTCGCAGCCAGTCCTGATGTACCCCATTTTGGTCCTGCCGGCAACTATACGCCCAGGATCCGGGCCGCCTTCATACGACGTGAAGAAAACTACGGGATGTGTGGTGGCCCGGGGAGATATACGATGGCGAAGCAGCACGTATAAGGTATATTGAAAAGATCCGGGCATCATCAAAAAAACTGGGTATCCAGGCCGACATAACTACCAAACCCATTTATTCCCTTGAAGAAGGTGAAAAGTGGATACAGGCAGCAGTTGATGCGGAGGCAGACGGTCTGTTGCTGGTCACACTAGACAGGCAGGAGCATACATGGCCAACGGTAGGAAAAGCCATCGACAATAAATTACCGGTAGTGGTATTCTCACCACTGGGTTCTTCATTCACTACCAATACCAGCCTGTATAATAAAAAGGACGGAGCCTATATTGCCTTTACCGATGATTTCAAACAGGCCGAATCAGGGATGAAGATGCTGAAAGCTGGCGCAAAGATCCGTGAAACCAGGTACCTTGTCATCATTAAAGGGATTGATGAGATCTCCGAAATCTCCCTGGATCATTTCGGGACCAAACTCAGGTTTATCCCGGCAGATCATTTTATCGATCAGTATCATGGCCTCAGGAACAGTAATGAGGCCAGGGAGCTTGCCCGGAACTGCATGAGCCATGCCCGTCATATACATGATGTCAGCGAAGAAGACGTGATCAACGGGGCCAGGAGCTATTATGCCGTTACCAGCCTGCTGGAACGGGAAAAGGCCGATGCAGTGACAATGGACTGCCTCGGTGTACTGGGCCCGCTCGAGATCACACCTGAGGTGATTTAACCGGCAAGGTTTCATTTCGTATTATATACATTTTTGTATAAAAAGAGAAATGAAAATGTGTTTGTAATTCTTATTTTATATATCTTTGATCCAAGCAATTATTTAAATGTGGCTGGAATTCAAAGATAAAATGGAACCATTCAGGGTCTTTTCTGTCAGGGACATTAAAAAGATGTTTCCAGGGATGAACAATATGAACCTTGTAAGATGGCATCAGAAGGGATACCTGGTTAAGATCATTAAAGGATGGTATTGCTTCCCGGAATATCAACCGGCTGAAAATATGTTGTGGTTGGCTGCAAACCTTATTTATGCCCCTTCCTATATTAGCCTGCATTCAGCCTTATCTTATTATAACCTCATTCCTGAAGCTGTTTATTCAACCACATCTGTCTCTCCAAGACGAACAAATCAATATCAGACAT
Organism: Bacteroidales bacterium; assembly: GCA_036480555.1. Taxonomy (GTDB): domain Bacteria; phylum Bacteroidota; class Bacteroidia; order Bacteroidales; family SM23-62; genus SM23-62. The sequence goes on from JAZGGT010000254.1 coordinate 6,148, forward strand.
CGATTGGTAATTTCGATTATAGAACTGTTAAGAAATCGGCATTCGGGTTTGGCCATAGATTAATTGATTCGGTGCCGGTTGAATCTTCAAGACAGATAGTAATTGCTGAACTTGAAAAGGCAATTCTTGATTTTCTGTATTTCAATCATCAATATAGGAGTAAACAGGACTTTGAAGACCTTCGCTTTGATCGGACTGTACTGAACACAGTAGACAATGCAAAACTATTTTCCTACCTGGACCGGTTTGAGAGCAATGCTCTTAATAAGCGATTATTTGAAATGATCAAAGTATATGCAATTGCATAAGTCATATGATTAGTATAAATGATATTAAAGAGCAGTTTACCGGACGTATCCAGGATCAACCCCAGTATTATGAATACATGCTGAAAGAGTACTTTCAGTACAAGATATTGGATATTATTTTTAGCAGTAAATGGGCCCAAAAACTGAGTTTAATAGGAGGCACGAATATCCGTATAATACACAATATTGAAAGGTTCAGCGAAGACCTGGATTTTGATACATTTAACCTTAGCCGTGAGGAATTTTTTGATTTTACAGATGAAGTTATAAAACGAATCCAGAATGAAGGAATTGATGTTTTGGCGGATGATAAAGAAAAAGATACTAAGCTGACTGCATTTCGAAGGAATATTAACTTTCCTCAATTTTTATATAATATGGGGATATCAGGCCATAAAGAAAAGAGGTTTCTGATTAAGATTGAGTCTGAACCACATCATTTTATTTATAAACCAGATACACCTGTTATACAGAAGTTCAACATTTTTACTCAGATTAATGCTGCTCCGGGAAACGTCTTGCTATCAATGAAAATTGGTGCTGTGCTTGAAAGACAGAAAGGCAGGGATTATTATGACTGCATGTATTTAATGGGCAATACAGAACCAAACTGGGAATATCTTGCTGTAAAATTCAATATCAGATCTGGTGATGAATTAAAGAAAAGTTTACTGGAGAGCTGTGAAAAAGTTGACTTTAGCCTGAAGGCAGAAGAGTTCGGAAAGTTAATATTTGATCATGCCGAATTGAATAAGGTAAGGTTATTCCGTGAATATATCAAGCAAAAAGAGTTTAAAAGTATTTAATGAACTTTGGAACTCAACCTCACTGATCTGCATGTTATAACTCTGCTATTCTGATTTAGTAAAGTTTATAAATAATGAAAATAAATTAGAAAAAAATTATAGTACCCGGAACACTTAATAGCTTAAATTTAATTTTCTGTTTTTCATTGTGCGAAACCCATTTCAGTTATAATTATTAAAAACCTAAGTGGTTGTTCATAAGGCAATAATAATAAGGAATCTTATCGTTACAGAAAGGCTAATAAAATAAGCCAGGGTACACCTTCCTTCAAATTAAAGTGATATCAAGGTGTTTTTATATTTGGTAATTTTATGAATTTTAACATTTATGATATATATTTATCAAGTTGAACTGTTATTGATGTTACATATTTCATAAGTTCGATCCTAAACGTACTGTATGATCTAACCTAAAACCTGGCATGCCTATGAAAACAAACTGACCCAATCAACAGCAGAATGAGATTCCATCCTTTCCTGCTGATTAATTTAACCCAAATAAATACCATCTAATTTTTAACCTAAATCACAAAAAGTATGAGATGTATTACCAAATTACTGGGGAAGCATCTGAAGCAGATGCAATCCCATAAGACTTTTCAGGTATTACGAACTGTATTAATTCTTTTTATGTTCCAGTTATTTGTCATGAATGTTGCAGCACAGCCAGTGACAATAACGGGAACTATCACTGATGCAGCTGGAGAGTCCATTATCGGAGCTAACGTTATAATAAAAGGTACCACCATCGGAACTATCTCCGATGTAAACGGGCAATTCACCATGGATATCGATGATCCCACGGTCGCACTCGTGATCTCATTTGTTGGATACTCGACGCATGAGGTGGTTCCCGGGGACCAGCGAATACTCGATATCATTTTATCAGAAGACATGGTGGGACTGGATGAAGTGGTTGTCGTTGGCTATGGTACCCAGAAAAAAGTAAATCTAACAGGAGCTGTGGGTACAGCCAGTGGTGATGTGCTGGAAGACAGACCCATTGTAAATGTGGGTGAAGGATTGAAAGGTGTCATTCCTAATTTTAATATTGATATCAGGAATGGAGACCCTGCCGACACCCGAACTGACTTCAATATCAGGGGATATGAATCGATCAACGGGGGTGATCCGCTCATCCTGATCGATGGTGTACCGGGGGACCTTAACAGTCTGAACCCGAATGACATTGCAACTGTGAGTATATTGAAAGATGCAGCAGCTTCCGCAGTGTATGGTGCCAGGGCAGCTTTTGGGGTAGTCCTGGTTGAAACAAAAAGAGGAAAGGGAAGGAAGGCAAATGTTACGCTATCGGCTGAATTTGGATGGGCCAAGCCCATCTTCCTCATGGATCCGATGACTGACCCGTATCAGTTCGCACTGCAAAGAAACAAGGCCACCCAGCGCACCAGCGGTTCGAGCAGTTACGACGATCTAAGGCTTAGTGAGATTAAACAATGGGTTGATAACCCCACTGCGGAAAATCTCTGGACGCGAAGAGGAGACGGAGTAATTCGTTTTAATGGATACAACAATTATCAGAACGAGCTGATAACCGATTATGCCCCTCAACAGAAATACGACTTCAATGTTTCAGGGGCTTCTGAGAATGCAAGCTATTATGTTTCTTTCGGTTACCTCAACAAGGAAGGATACCTGAATAACAAAGACAAGAACGAAAACTACAAACGGTATAATGTGCTTATGAAGGGTGACTTCAAGGTCAACAAATGGTTGAGCCTGGACAGCAGGATATTGATGACTTCTCAGAAAAGTGATAAGCCACACTTCTACCACTGGGATGTGAACATCAACACTTCTGCACGGCAAGATCCATTAGATCCGATTTCATTCCCGGATCTTGATTATTATGTGAACCCGGGGGACCACGACGAGTATGCAGACCTCATTGGGAGGTATTTTGGTGGAACAAGCTTCTTTGAATACCTTGAAAGGGGGGGGCGTGAAACCTTTGCTAAGACATCTACAACGTTGACCCAGGGTTTAAATCTTACACCAATAAAAGGTTTGAACATAAGGGCAGACTTCTCATATATACTTTATACCAGGAATTATCAGGATGTGCAGAGCAAGGTGGTTGTGGTGGATACCAAGGACCTATTTTCGGATAATATACTGACCAATGGATTCAGTGGAAATGACTGGATCAACAACATCAATAACCATGAGCAGTATTATGCGTTTAATACTTATGCAGATTATACCATCGATCAAGGCTCCCATTTTTTCAAGGCCATGGTTGGCTTTAACCAGGAATGGGGAGAAACTCAATTTAACCGGTCTAAAGCATATAGCCTGATTACACCGCAGGTCCCTGATTTGAATGCAACAGTTGGTGCCCAGGAAACATACGGTGGCAAGGAACATTTTTCGCTAAGGGGAGTTTTTTACCGTGTGAACTACATCTTCAAAGACAGGTACCTCGTGGAAGCCAATGGAAGGTATGACGGGACCTCCAGATTCCCGAAAGACGATAGGTTTGGATTCTTCCCTTCCTTTTCTGCTGGATGGAGGTTGTCCGAAGAAGCGTTTTTGAGCGGAGCATCCGGCTGGCTGGATAACCTTAAAATTAGAGCATCTTACGGCACATTGGGAAACCAGATAATAAAAGATGGTGACACCCAAATTTACTATCCATATATTCCGACCATGGGAATCGGCACTTCACCGATCATGTTCTCTGCGGGCCAAAGATCACCTTACGTTACTGCATCTGGACTGGTAAGTCCGACATTAACATGGGAGTCGGTCGTAAACCAGAATATCGGGGTGGATTTTACCATGTTTGGCAACAGGCTGGATTTTTCTTTCGTTATCTATGCCAGGGATACCAAGGACATGTTAATGGAA
>JAZGGT010000255.1:0-4988 GCA_036480555.1 Bacteroidales bacterium
CAGGCTTGCTGGTTACCGGAAGGTCCGGTATGCCTGGTACTGGAACTACATCGCACTTGCGGGGTATCAGATCAATGTACACTAACAACCAACCATTTTATATAGTAGATGGATTACCCATTGAGCCTTCAGGGATTTTCCAGTCGGATATTGATGGCAATGATTATAATCCATTATCCGGTTTAGATCCTAATGATATTACAAATATTACCATACTAAAGGATTATATGTCAAGCGCAATCTTCGGTATGAGTGCTTCAAACGGCGTGGTGCTTATTGAAACACTTAAACCCACAGAAGTACAAACAACAATAGACCTGGCATTAAGAACAGGAATCAGCACTCAACCTGACCAGATTCCCCAACTTAATTCCAACCAGTACAAAACGCTTGCCAATGAATTGTTAATATCTTCAGGCCAACCTGAAGAAGAATACAGTATGAGTTATCCTGCACTATACAGTACGGCTAATGATCCGGAACACTATAGGTACAATCACAATACCAACTGGCAGAATGAAGTTTTCTCCAATGGTCTTATATATGACTTTTATGTCAGGGTACGCGGTGGAGATGAAATTGCCCGTTATGGCCTTTCAGTGGGCTATCTGAATCACCAGGGTATTATTAAGAATACATCCTTTGACCGTTTTAATGTACGCTTTGTTGGAACATTTAATGTCTTCCATTGGCTAAGGATGTATATCAGCTCTAACCTGGTTAACAGTAATATGGATTTGAGGGAATCTGCACGAGTACCTCAGACCAGTCCTATACTAACAAGCTTGTTTAAATCCCCTCTCCTCACACCTTTCCAGTTTGATGAGAACGGTAAACAAATTGCAAGTCTTGAAAATGTTGGAGCATTAGGAGTAAGCAATCCGCTGGCAGTAATCAACAAATTTGAAGGTCATCAAAGGAACTACCGATTTGCTACATCATTCAGGATCGAAGGTGATATATCTAAAAGCCTGAAATTAAATTCTCTTTTTGGACTAAACATGAACTCCTTAAATGAAAACACGTTCCTGCCCAATACTGGTATGGAGCTCTACTATGACGGTGAAGCATACAACGTTGCAAGATCAATTAAGAATTACCTGTACTCCATATATTCTGATACTTATCTTAGATTCAGTAAGGAGTTTAACAGCAAGCATCATATAAGTGCGGCAGCAGGTGTACGTGTATGGATGAATAAATTCCAGATAGACTGGGGTCTTACTAAAAATTCTCATGAGCGTGACGAATACAAACAGCTACAAACCGGGATATCCTATCTACGTGAAATGGGTGGTGAAAATTCAAAATGGAACAGGTTAACTTTTTACGGAAATGGTGGATACAGCTTCAAATCTAAATATTTTATTAACGCCAGTTTAATTATTGAGAATTCTACAAGGGTTGGTAAAAATGCCACGGATGTGCTAAATATCAATGGCAGACCATTCGGATTATTTTATTCTGTAGGCGGGGCCTGGAGAATCTCCTCTGAAGCATTCATGAATAGCATTTACTGGCTGGAAGACCTTAGATTAAGAGCATCCTACGGAATTGTAGGAAATGATGATATCGGAAATCTGACATCACTCAATTACTATACAATTACTCATTACCGGGAAACAAGTGGTATGATACCCGGACCAATTTCAGAGGAGAATATCAAATTCGAGGTAAATAAACAATTTAACACAGGTTTGGATATCAGTTTGCTGGGTAATAAAATTAACCTTGCTGCAAACCTTTACCAGACCAGGACAGAAGATATGCTGGTATTTGAGCCACAACCATCACTGATAGGATTTTCTACTGTTCCTACAAACAATGGAGAACTTCTTAATAAAGGCTGGGAACTGGGTTTCTTTAGCAGGATATTGGACAGAGGAAAATTGAAATGGGATGTAGGCATTAACCTGGCTCAGTTTAAAAATACTGTTGAACGGATCAAAGACAACCAGGTTATTACTCCTTTTGAGGGTGGTGAATTTATATCCCGGGTAGGTGAGCCGGTGCTGAGTTTTTACGGATATGTCTTTGAGGGTGTTTTTTCTTCCCAGGATCAAGCAGATGCTGCTGGACTAAAAACAGAAACAGGAGTTCCTTATGGACCGGGTGATGCAATTTTTAAGGATTTTTCCGGACCCGAAGGAATCCCTGATCAAGTGATTAATGAATACGACAAGGTTATTATTGGATCCCCAATACCGGAACTTTTTGGAGGACTGCATAATACAGTAAAGTATGGCAGGTGGTCTTTATTGGCCAGCATTCAGTTTGTGAGTGGTCTGGAAGTCTATAATTATCTCAGGTATCAGAATGAAAAGATGACAGATCTGGCCAATCAAAGCACTCATGTCCTTAACAGGTGGTTTACAGAAGGCCAGGTCACAAGTGTACCCAGGGCGGCATGGAACGATCCAAGCGGTAACTCTTCATTTTCAACACGTTGGATTGAGGATGGAACATATATGCGACTAAAAAATATTACACTTGCTTATACTGTTCCTGATAAGATATTCTTTATGAGAAATGCTCAGATATATGTTACAGCTACCAATCTATATACTTGGAGCAGGTACCTGGGCTATGATCCGGAATTCAGCTTTTCAAATTACACAATGGAACAGGGAATAGATTACGGTTTGATGCCACATACCAGGAAATTTATGATTGGAATCAAGATTGGATTGTAAGAGTGGTATCCTTGATTCGGAAAAAAATGATATTATGAAAAACTCAATAAGTAAAATCAGACACACAGGATTCATAGCCCTCAGCTTTGTTATCATGCTGTTAATCGGATCTTGTGAAAGATTCTTTGAACCAGAGCAAGGTCTTATAATCGAATCCGAAGATTTCTTTAAGGATTGGAGTGAATACAGGGCCGCAGAGATGGGACTGTATTCTCTGCAACAATCATTGGTCGATCAGCTCGTTATACTTGGTGAGCTACGTGGAGATCTGGTAGAGATTACTAATAATGCAGACAGAGACCTGATTGAGATCTATAATTTCCAGTTCCTGAAAAGTAATAAATATGTATCTCCAATAAATTTTTACAGGCTTATTGGCGCCTGCAATAACCTATCAAGACAATTAAAATTCGATCATCCAGAAGTGCTTGATATGGAGTCTGATCCAACTATTTATGATCAATTATACGGTGAAGTACTGTGCATGAGGGCATGGGCCTATTTCAATGCTGTCAGGATTTATGGTAAGGTTCCATATATATGGGAATCACTTACAACAGTCGAAGAGATTACAGATTATGTAAACACCGATCGGGAATTCATTGATAGTGTAAATATAATATACCATTACGGGGGATATTATAATGATACGATTATGCTTGATACAGTCAGACTTGAGAAAACTTTCCTTGAAATGGATGCTGTTATAGATACATTCACAAATCAACTTGAAAGTGATATTAAACCTGGTGGAGTTGGTGTTATTCATAACCTCGTGAATAATGACCTCTCATGGGAAGTTACTGTATGGAATAGATTTGCCATGGATTGTTTATTGGGACAAATGTATTTATACCTGGGTGATCTCAGTAAGGCTGAATCAAAGTTTTCAACTATTATGGATTTCTATGACCCTAATGCATCTGGAGTACTCAGATATGGTCTTGACAGAAGATTTCGGAATTCTGCCTGGAAAAACATATTCACATCTATAGATGTAAATGAGCATATATATACCTTATGGTTTGGCAAATCCTTTCAGCAACAGCATTCTTTGCAGGATCTTTTTTCAATCGTACCGCCAAACTCGTATATGTTAAAACCTACCGGAATTGCTGTTAGAAACTGGGAGTCCTTATTCAATGGTGTAAGAATAAATTATATCAATGCCAATCCCTCTCAAACTTTTGTTGAAAGACCTGGTGTTCCGGGAGATTTTTACAGGGGTTATAATGTATCCTATTCATATATTAAGTCTGGTGTAAATATGGATAATGAAGAGATACAGGATATGCTGGAATTTAAAAGAGATGGATACCTGAAAGAGTCCAGAACAATGATGGAAAATGTGGATACGGTGATCTATAAATATACTTTTGGCAAAACTGAATATGACCAGGACCGTCATTTCTCTATTTTCAGGGCGGCAAGTATACATTTATATACAGCAGAAATATATGCCAGGTGGGAATTTGACCACGATGGATTTGTTCGTCCTGAAGTATTTAAAAGCCTTAATATATTGAATGACGGATCATACAACTACAATCCGGTTCAGCTTGGAGTACGTGGCAGGGTTGGATTTGGTGATGGGGATGATGCTGTTGCCGTAGGTAACATAATATACCAGCATCATCCTTATACTAATGAAATAATTGGATATCTTGATTATACAGGAAACCTTCTGGCCAAACAGGAATATATTGAAGATCAAATAATTGCTGAAAGAGCCCGTGAGCTTGCCTTTGAAGGAGAACGTTTTTATGACCTGATGCGAATTGCAAAGAGAAGAAACGATCCTTCTTACCTGGCAGATAGGGTGGCTGCAAAATTTTCGGGAGCTAAGGCGGAACAAATACACCAGTTCCTTATGAATGAAGAAAACTGGTATATTCCTTTTTATTGAGCAGGTGTCTGATATTAGGTTGTGACGTATTTTTTTTTGGAGTAGATTTTTTTACATTGGAATATTGGAAAATAATAATATGAAATCTTATAATGCTATACTTTAATCAGAAATTCTGCCTGCAGGCAGAAAAGTCTCACACAAAAAAGTGATTCCTGCTCTTGGGACACTATGAGCATTTATTTACCTGGAGCGGGGAAGCTGTTTGAAGACTATAAAAACGCTGTCTGTATAAAAACATCTTTTCCATAAATGTCGGACCGGATTATGAGGGCAGGCTGAGGGAAATTGATGTAAAGACACTGCTTGAGGTGGGTGAGATGATAAGGCGGCTGGAATAATGATCATTCCCGGGAGAATAACCGGGAAGAACTTCATTATTCGGCTAT
>JAZGGT010000256.1:0-3125 GCA_036480555.1 Bacteroidales bacterium
CTTGTACACGACTATGCTTATCAATTTAATACAAATACTAACAGTGTAACAATATTTACCGAAAATGACTTACATAGAATTTGACACATCCAATCCGCAGCCATTTGAAAATTATACTCCGGAGAGTAAGAGAAAATCTAATTTTTGGGGGGACCTATTGTTTTTAGGTCTTTTTGCATTTTCAGTTTGGCTTTATCTAGAAAATAGCGAAAAGAAAAAGGATCGGGAAAAGCAGTATTGATAATTATGTTAATCAAGATATTAAATTTTGCTAGCTTCTAATCCACAATTATGCACTTAATTGTAGTTTATTGTGGATTATTGCGGATCAAACTAGATAAAAGCTTGTAAAATAGGGTTTCTCTCGTTCTAATCTAGAATTACTTCTGTGGGGGCTGAAGATTTACAAGAGCAACGTTTTTGTAAGGAAATTGTACGATTTTGTAAGCCGTTACACGACCTGCTTCAAAGAGGATTGAATTGGCATTAATCTTGCTTCCAGACCTGGGCTTTGCCCGTATATACCAATTTATCCCCATCGTTGTATTCGCTTAAACTGCCCACACCATATCCTTCGTTAACGATTAAGGGTTTAAAGATTATCTCCTTTAACATGGTTTCAAAGCTTCCCCTGCGATCCCCAATGGTCAATTTCTGCCTTGAATCGTCCCAGTGAAGGGATATTTCGGTATACGCACCCTTTTCATAGTCATAGCTTACCCCATCATCGTCATAAAGCACAAAATCAGCATCTTTGCCCGGATAAATGCGCAACTCCAGTTCAGATTGCCGCTCAGAGGTGGTATTCTGAATGACTTTTCCCATGGGCACAATACTACCTGCTTTTACGTAGAGCGGCATCCAGTCCAGGGGGGCAGGAGCACTGATGATTTGCCCCCCTTTAAGTCTTTCACCGGTTTTGAAGTCGTACCAGTCAGTACCAGCTGGAAGGTAAAGCTCCCAGTACTGTAAATCTGATTTTTTAAGTTCTTCCCTTTTTTTCTCATCGGGATCATAAGGATTGTAAAGTCCTCTGGTAACAGGGCTTACTAAAAAGGCGTCGCCATACATAAACTGCTGTGTGATTTCACGTATATTTTCATCCTTGCCAAAATCCATAAACAGGGGACGCATTGGATTGTAACCTTCCTCGCGGGTACGTTTGGTCATGGAATACACATAGGGCATCAGGCGATAACGGAAGCGAATGGTATTGGCCAGAATTTCCTCCACCTCTTGTCCATAGAACCAGGGAGCCGCATTGTTGTCGGCACGGTGCAGCCTGAAAATGGGACAAAACATCCCATACTGAAACCAGCGGGCAACTACTTCCCTGAAAACAGGATCGCTTGCATCGTCTTTGCCATTGGCATAGTCGGTGTCGCGGGCAAATCCACCCCCAAAACCACCCACATCGGTGGTCCAGTAGGGTACTCCACAGATACTGGCTGACAAGCCGGCTGAAACCTGCCGTTCTATGGTCCAGAAGTCATTGCCCACATCCCCGCTCCACATGGCCATATCGTAACGCTGACTTCCGGGATACATGCTCCTGCCCAGGAGGAAGGTACGGGTGCTGGGGTATGCTGCTCTTGCCCCTTCATAAAAGGACATCTTATTCAGCAAGGGATAAGCATCTCCATAATACAGGTCCTTGGCTCCGCCTTCATCGGCATCCAGCCAGAAGGCATCCACTCTTACTTCATCGTTATAGAGCGATTCTTCTATCTGTCGCCAGGCCACCTCACGGGCCTCCTTTTTCACATAGTTCACCCAGCTGTCGGCGATCATCAGGCCCTTATCCGTCAGTTCCTTTTTATTCCTGAGATCAGCCTCTGTCAGTTCACCTTCGTACCCGCTTCCCTGGAAATCCTGGTACAGGGGCCATATACTGATCATCAGCTTGAAATTGGCATTGTGCACCACCTGCAGGCGACTCTTGAAATCAGGATAGCAATCGGGACGGAAGATATGCGAGCCCATGGCTGTCCACCACTGGAAATCCTGCACCAGCATATCACAGGGGATCTGATTCTCCCGGTAATATTTGGCCAGGGACAAAAAGCCTTCACGTTTAAATCCATCCACCTGCCTGATCCAGAAAGGCAGCGCCTGGCAGTGTATATATCCCATGGACCATTTGGGCAGAATGGAGGGCTTGCCGGTGGTGGTGTACAGCTTGTTCATGATACCGTCATAATCAGCATCGGCAAAGACAAAATAGTCTACCGTACTCCAGCACTTGCTTTTCCAGGTATATTGATCATAAATGTCGGCATTGGGATCCCAGTACAGTTGCAGGGATATGTCTTCGAAGCCGTGAGAATAATAGAGTTCAAAAGGATATTCGGTATTCGCTTCCAGCCACTTTCTGCCACAGTTCCAGCTATAGCTGTGATGGATGCGGCGTTCGACCACTCTCTCGCCGTCGACCGCAAAACGCACTCCCCTCCCGGAATTCCCGATATTGAAATAGTACCAACCGGTGCGATCGGGTGTGGTCAATGTTCCCTTGTATAGTAGTGTTATCCCTTTTTCTTCCTTGTTAAGCTTTCTATCCTTCCCCCTGGCAATGGCATCAAAATCACTTTGCATGACATCCACTTCCGAGTTTTCTGCAGAGACATCGATGGTTTTCGTGATCTTGGCCTTTACCATATTTTCCAGATGCTCTGTCTTCACATTGCTGTCATCGGGATAGTAAAGTGCCTGGAAACCTGCCCGACCATCTTCCGTTTTTACATACGCATCACTTAAGAGCTCGTGATCCCCGAAAGCCTCAAATTGGCCCCCGGATGGGTTATTCCAGAACATGCCGTAGCCGCGGTCACTCATAATCACATGTCCAGCATCTTCCATATTGGTTTGCTCCAGGGTACAACCCGTGCCATTGACATAGGGCAATCCGTTCACATACTGCCCCACACCATAGAGATGCTCACCGTCCGAGACCAGGAACTGTTGCAAAACACCCCCATCTTCATCCTGTTCAATACGGAATCCCCCATCGGCTGCTGTTTGCGTAAGCAGGTCTCCCTTTGCATTGTAGTATGATATTTGAGCGGTCTCCTTGTTCACCACCACTTTCATCTTAGCGGTCTTCAAAACCACTTCATCCTCTTTAT
>JAZGGT010000257.1:0-16829 GCA_036480555.1 Bacteroidales bacterium
CTCCCAGGAACGTTGTTCGCCCAGGTCGGGGTCTGCATTGCGGTAATGCCAGACGAGGGAATAATTCTTGGTTTCAATAAATGACCTGGGTGTTCGAATAACGTAAAACTCAAGTATGGGATGTATGATTTCTATCCAGTCGTTGTCTATTTGTTCGATCATGGTAAATTCACCTTTGGGTTCCCGTGTCCAAACACCATGTTCCGCGACAATGTCTATGTTCCAGTCCGGCGGGAACCATCTCCCCAGGGTTTCCTTGTCCCGGCCCGAAATGATCACCAGTTTGTTCTCTTTCTTTTTGGATATCTTCTTTAAAATGTCATACAATTCCTCGTCGGGATAGACTTTTTGGGGATCTTTATCAAATCCCATCAGGGTTCCGTCATAATCCAGGAAGAGGATGCGCCTGGCCCCTTTTCCATAAGCATCACTGATCTCCTGAACAAGATGGTGGGTGATCCTTTTTGCAAGTTTAATTTCCTGGATCTTCTTGACCTCATCCAGGCTTGTGATAAAATGGTTAGCCCAGGTAGCGATATTATAACTGCGCAATCGTGCTGCGAGTGCCTTATTTTTGCTGATCTGCGTCTCTTCAGGCATTTCCAGGGAATCCCGGATGGCTTCGCTGATCTCTATCTGGTTATTCGGATTGACAATGACGGCATCGACCAGTTCCTTGGATGCACCGGCCGTCTCGCTAATGATCAACACACCGCTCCTGTCTGACCGTGCTGCAATGTATTCTTTGGCTATCAGGTTCATTCCATCCCTGACCGGTGTGATGAGGGCGATATCTGACTGGCAATATAATTCAATTCTTTCCTCAAATTCAAGGGGACGGTAAAAATACCAGACAGGCATCCAGCTCAGGGAGCCATAGGTAGAATTGATCCGTCCCACCAGTTCGTCCATGTCCTTCTTCAAGCTTTTATACAGTTCTGCAGATTCTCTTGACGGCATCACAAAAAACAAAAAGCTTACTTTTTCATGGTAAGCGGGATGTGATTTGAGGAAATGTTCGAAAGCCCGCAGCCTCACCTTGATCCCTTTGGTATAGTCCAGTCTGTCTATGGATAGGATGAGCTTTTTTTCACTTCCGAGCAGCTGCTGGTTTACGAGGTGCCTGGTGAATCCTGATGATTTTTTTGCCTGGCACAGTTCCTTAGCCACCGATACAAACCGATCATAATCAATACCCAGTGGGAAAAAGTCTATCTTTACAATCCTTTCTTCAAGATGTATCCGGTTGAATACGGAATCATACCCCAGCAGGCGCCTCACGCAACTCATGAAATGCCGTTCATAATCATAGGTATGAAACCCTACAAGGTCAGATCCCAGGAGGCCTTCCAGGATTTCCCTGCGCCAGGGCAGCAGACGGAAGATCTCATAAGATGGAAATGGGATATGAAGGAAAAAACCGATGGATACCCAGGGGAATTTTTCCCTGATCATCCGGGGAAGAAGCATCAGCTGATAATCATGGATCCAGACTTTATCACCAATCTCAAGCAGGGGCATTAACTCATCGGCATATTTTTGATTGATATTCACATATGCTTCCCAGAACTCTTCCTTATAAACCGTATTTTCTGTAAAATAGTGAAACAGCGGCCAGATGGTCAGGATGCTGAAGCCATCCAGGAACTTGTCATGCTCCTTTTTTGAGGTGTAAACAGGGTAGCATTTATTTTTATGGAATTCTTTTTCCAGCCGTTCGCGTTCATTTTTAGACAGGTCCCCTTTGTTCTTCCTCGGCCTGCCAAACCAGATGCTCTTCTGCTCTTGATAAAAATCATCCAAACCGCTCGAGAAAATATGTGATTTAAGATGCAATTCATATTGCAAATCTTCGGATCGTTCAAGAATATAGGGGAGCTCGTGCGCTATAATAATAAGTTTACTCATAATATTTTCGAAAGGCTATAGATTACCTGATTTGACCAGTCATTAATTTTCCTACTTTTGAGATATGTTCAAGTTAATCCTATTCATCCGATAATCAAAATCAAACTATTACTATAAATGAGCAAACACCGATTCTCTGCAGTCATATTTGACCTGGATGGTGTGATCACACAGACTGCCCTTGTCCATTCAACCGCCTGGAAGGAAATGTTTGACACCTACCTGAAATATCGTGAAGAAAAATATGGTGAACCATTCAAGGAGTTCAGCCACACGGATGATTACCTGCCTTATGTGGATGGAAAACCGCGGTACAAAGGAGTGGCCTCTTTCCTGGAATCACGTGACATCGACATACCTTTCGGTGATCCTTCAGATCTGCCGGAGGCCGAGACTGCATGTGGACTGGGCAACAGGAAAAATTTGACATTCAATGAAATACTCGACAGAGACGGTGTGAAGCTATATGATTCGACCGTAGAACTGATCCATGATCTGAAGAAGGCAGGTATCCGTATCGGCGTAGCATCTTCAAGCAAGAATTGCAAGCCTGTACTTGAAACTGCAGGGCTCCTGGAGATGTTTGAAACACGGGTAGACGGGGTGGTGTCGGCTGAATTGGGACTACAGGGCAAGCCGGAGCCGGATATTTTCACCACTGCATGTGATAATCTGGGAGTGGAGTATGCAGAATCAGTGGTTGTCGAGGATGCGGTCAGCGGGGTTCAGGCAGGACGGAAAGGTAATTTTGGACTGGTCCTGGGCGTAGCCAGGGAAGAGAACAGCCATGAATTGCTGATCAACGGTGCAGATATCGCTGTGGAAGATATTGCGGAGATTGGCGGGATAGAAGGTATAGACAAGTGGTTTGACGTGGGACTGGAAAAAGACCGCTGGTCTGTTGTCTACCATGATTATGATCCCGGGAAGGAAAAGTCCAGGGAAGCTTTACTGGCAGTCGGGAATGGTTATTTCGGTACCAGGGGAGCAATGGAAGAAACCAGCGCAGGGGAGATTAATTATCCCGGCACCTATATGGCCGGTATGTTCAATCGCAGGATCTCAAAGGTAGCTAGCAGGGATATTGAAAATGAAGATTTTGTGAATTGTCCCAACTGGCTCCCAATTAGTTTCCGCTTCGGGGAAGAGGACTGGATGGATCCCAACAAGTTCAGGGTGGTTCAGGTCAAGCGGTGCTTATCTTTTCGGGATGGACTATTATCCCGGGAGATGATCGTTGAGGATAAGGAGTTGAGACGGACAAAGATTACATCCCGCAGGGTTGTCAGCATGGAAGATCAGCATGTAGCAGTCCTGCAATATACTGTCCAGCCCTTGGATTATGCAGGCAGGATCAGTATTCGCGTGGGACTGGATGGAGACATTATCAATGACGGTGTGACCAGGTACCGGCAGCTTGACCAGCATCACCTGGAACCTGTCGAGGAAGGAGGAGATGGACAGACACAGTACCTGCTGGTTAAAACCAATCAGTCCGGTGTTGAGATCGGACTGGCCTGCAGGATTAGGATCCTCCTTGACCAGGTTGACCAGGAATCAGAGATGAACCACCTTAGCTCACCGGGAAAAGTGGAATCTGAAACAGCAGTGGAGCTGAATGAGGGACAGGCACTGACAGTTGAGAAGCTGGTAAGTATTTATACATCCCGGGAGTCAGGTGCCGGGATGGTGCTTCAGCAGGCCCGGGAAAAACTGGATCAACTGGACAGCTTCAAGCAAGTGCATGCCGGCAGTGCCCGGGTTTGGAATGAAATATGGAAAAAGATGGATATTCAGGTGGAAGGGGACCGCTTCGCACAGAAATTGCTCAGGATGCATGCATACCACCTGATGGTTACAGCCTCTGAACACAACATAAAGCTTGATGCAGGTATACCGGCAAGGGGACTTCATGGTGAGGCATACCGCGGGCATATTTTCTGGGATGAATTGTACATCCTGAATTTTTATACCCTTCATTTCCCGGACATAGTTAAATCAGTACTGATGTACAGATACCGGAGGATAGACGAGGCACGTAAATATGCAAAAGGAAATGGTTATAAAGGAGCCATGTATCCCTGGCAGAGCGGCAGTGACGGGAGAGAAGAGACACAGATCGTCCACATGAACCCGGTTTCCGGGGAATGGGGAGAAGACTTCAGTTCCCTGCAGCGTCATATTTCCCTGGCCATTGCTTTTAATATCTGGAATTATTACTGGATTACCATGGATGATGTGTTCATGACGGCAGAGGGAGGGGAGATGCTTTTTGAAATATGCCGGTTCTGGGCCAGCAAAACCAGGTGGGATGAAGAAACGGGGAGGTATTTCATCCAGAAGGTTATGGGGCCTGATGAGTTCCATGAACATCTTCCCGGTACTGAAGAAGGGGGATTGAAAAACAATGCCTACACCAACCTCATGGTGGCCTGGCTTTTTGGGAAAGTGTCCGCTTATCTGGGATCTGCACCGGATGAGAAAATGGGTCCCCTGCTTAAGAAGATCAACCTGGCCGGTGAAGAAATTGAAAGATGGAAGGACATTAAAAACAAATTAACCCTCAATGTTTCAGATGAGGGTATAATTGCACAGTTTGAAGGATATCTTGGCTTGCAGGAACTGGACTGGGACCATTATCGTCAGGAGTACGACAATATCCACCGGATGGACAGGATCCTGAAGGCCGAGGGGAAATCCCCTGACGACTATAAAGTAGCCAAACAGGCAGATACGCTGATGGCCTGGTATAATCTGGGGACTGATGAGGTTTCCTCTCTGCTTTCAGATATGGGATACCAGGCGGACAGGGCAACCCTGCAACCGAATTTTGATTATTATATTCAGCGGACATCCCATGGATCAACATTGAGCATGATCGTACATGCCTTCCTGGCCAATGAACTTGGGAAAAGTGACCTGGCCTGGGAGATGTATATGGAAGCACTGTCGAGTGATTATGTTGATATACAGGGGGGTACGACGGCTGAAGGGATTCATGCCGGGGTAATGGGATCCACTCTGCTGTTCGTTATCCAATCCATTGCAGGGATTCATTTCAGGGATGCGGTATTATCTGTTAATCCGGTTTTACCCCCAGGATGGAAAAAAATCAAATTCAATTTTGCATTTAGAAAAAAATATTACACCTTTGAAATCTTTCGTGAGAAGATAAGGATCAGTGTAGATGCCCTTGATGATCAGCTGATTGAAATTGAGATTGCAGGAAGGATCCATGGGCTTGTCCCGGGTAAGATATTTGAAGTTGATTACTAGACGAATGAAAAATGAGTGTTATGCTGGGTGATATTCTGCTAATTCAGGAGACCCATAAAAAGGCAGCTGCGGATATCAAGGAGTACATGGAGAAGGATCTTGAATCCAAGCCCAAAGGCTATAAATACATCGTGGCCATTTCAGGTGAATCGGGAGCAGGCAAATCCGAATTGTCCCATTCCCTTGCTAAGTTGCTGAAGGAGGACGACATCCGGGTGAAAGTATTGCACACAGATAATTATTACATTGTGCCCCCTCTCCTCCGCAACGAATGGCGGAAAACACATGGCATTGAAAGCATCGGTATCGATGAATATGACTGGAACCTGATCCATCAGAATATTCGTGAATTCAAGGAAAGCCGTGAGGCAATGATGCCCTGTATTGATATCATTCCCGAACAGATCGATAAACTCATCACGGATTTTAAAAAGATTGACTTGCTTGTCGTGGATGGTTTGTATGCCATTAAAACGGATCATATCGATATGCGGGTATTTATTGACCTTACCTACCATGAGACCAAGATGACCCAGATCATCCGGGGGAAGGAGCCATTAAATGAGTACCGGGCACAGGTACTTGAAAGGGAACATCAGAATGTCATCTCTCTTAAGTCCCTGGCTGACCTTATGGTCAATAAAAACTATGAGGTTGAGCTTGTTAATGGACAATTCAACAAATAATCCCCTTTATTTAAATCAATTCTAATCAATCTGAGGCAACAGGCCCTTAGTAATAGCTGTATGGCCGGCCAGGTGCGGCTTTCACAATAAATGGATCATTCATCTGTTTTTGTACTCGTACGGTAAGCTGTACTATTTTCAATAATTCTTCTAAATTCGAATGCATGAACTAAACCTAATCAAATCATGAGAAGATCACTTTCAGCCGCGGTGGCTGCCTTTCTTTTGTCAGGCACTATGTTTGCGGGAGGTATTCTTACCAATACCAATCAAAGTGCCATGTATACCAGGATGGGCTGCCGTGATGCTACCCTGGGTATCGATGCAGTTTACTACAATCCAGCCGGACTGACCAAACTGACAGATGGATTTCACTTCTCTATCAACAACCAGACCATAGGTCAGACCCGGACCATTACCAGCGATTATGTATACCTGAATGACGGGGTATATCCTGGTGAGGCATCCGCCCCGATTTTTCCTGGTGTCTATGCTGTTTACAAAACTGGTAAATGGGCTTTCTCAGCCGGTTTTAATCCCATTGGTGGCGGTGGTAGTGCCCAGTACAGCCGGGGCTTGCCTTCCTTCGAGATGCCTATTTCCGACCTGCCACCTGCATTACGGTCACAGAATCAGAATGTGACTGCCTACAGGATGAACGCCTCTTTTGAAGGAACATCCGTATTTTTCGGGTACCAGGCCAATGTTTCCTATGCCATCAATGATATGATCTCGGTGGCTATCGGGGGACGCTATGTTACCGCCAAGGAGACCTATTCCGGATATATTAGGGATATTGAACTTGAGATGGACGGGATCTGGATCCCTGCCTCCACATTGTTTTCTAACATTGCCCTGGAACTCACGCAATATGCTGCTGGTATGGACGCGATGGCTGCAGGATTGCAAACCGCCATTGATCTGGGAGCTGGGAATGCACCACTTGATAATGTATTGCTTATCGGAACCCTTACAGCACTCGGACTTTACCAGGACGGTATGACCAATGCACAGGCACAGGCTGCGTTCCTGGGTGCTTCTGCAGGTTTTACACAACAATCAGATGAGACTGCAGCGAAAGGAGCATTACTAGGAAATCAGGAAGTAGATGTCGAAAAAACAGGGTCGGGTTTCACCCCAATCATCAGTGTGAATATCCAGCCCATCGATATGCTGAATATTGCCGTAAAATATGAACATACAACAAAGCTTGAGCTGACCAACAAAACAACCAAGGATGTCATTACGGGTATTGATCCTGAAACCGGTAATCCCATCACCATGTTCCCAAACGGAGCAACATCCCGTTTGGATATGCCGGCTATGCTCTCCATAGGGACAACCCTGCAGCCCATTGACCCGCTTCTTATCTCCACCGGTTTCCATTATTTCTTTGACAAGGGAGCCGACTGGGGTGGCAGGGAAGAGCTATTATCATCCAATTCCTGGGAATTTGGTATCGGTGCCGAATATTACCTTTCCGAAAAATTCCTTGTCAGTGCAGGCTGGATCATGACCAGTGTTGGTGCTACGGATGAGTATCAGACAGACCTGAGCCACACCCTGTCGACCAGGAACGGATGGAGTTTTGGCCTGGGCTGGGATATCCTGCCCTATATGCAACTCAATGTGGGTGGACAGTATGTTAAGTATGACCAGTATGACAGAAACTTCTCCCATGACTTCGCCCAATCAGGCCTGATGGTTCCCGTCATGGAAAATTATGAAAGATCTAATTGGATCGTTGGTGTCGGAGTGAATTTCAGTTTTGGCGCGGGAAACTAGGTTTGGAACAATATTTGTTTTATGAACCGCAGCATGCGTCATGTCGCGGTTTTTTTGAATGATGATCAATATGAGGACTGTTTTTTACATACTATTGTTGATGGTCGGTTTTCAGGTCCGGCTGGTGGCACAGGTCTTTGACAAACCCAGTTTTTCCCTTTCCAGCCATCCTACCCTCGAAATATTGAGCATTGAGAAATGGGAAGACCAGACGGTAGTCAATATCAGGGTAAAAAATCAACGGATCTCGGGCAGCTTTTGCTTTGATAAAGAAACCTTCCTTGTCAATTCACTTGGTTCCGAAGAATGGAAATTGACCAGCATGGACGGGATCCCGGCCTGTCCGGATCAGCACCGTTTCAAGTCCATCGGCGAAGTACTGGATTTCAGCCTTGTCTTTCCTGAGATCCCGGATGAGGTAAAATACATAGACCTGAGGGAGGGATGCGAGGATGCTTGCGTTTCGGTAAAGTATATCCTGCTCGATGAGGAAATGAATGATCGGATAAATGAAGGATTTAACCTTTACGAGATCGGAAGGCTTTCTGCTTCACTGCAGGTATTTGAAAACATCATGGAGGCCGGTTTTGATAATTATTCACCCGTTTTCGGGACACTCTACCTGTATATGATGTCCATTCATTATGAACTGGGTCAATCAAAAGAGATCAGAAGGATCTTCAATGAATTGAAGGAATCCACCATCATCGGCAGGGATGAATTTATCGAAACTGCCAGGGATACCGGTTTGGTCAGATAGGTTTTAGAACAGGAAATTCAGATTGATATACAGGGCACCATTAGGACCGTCCTGCTCATCCAGCGGAAAACCATAATCCACCGTAATGATGAAATTCTGATTCATGGCAAAATGGAATCCGGCCCCGGTACCCAGGTGAAGGCTTTCATTCCGGTCCGGGAACAGATACATCCATTCCTGTGGAACTGAGGATATATCAATATTATACTCATTGGTAACCATTCCGCCATCCAGGAATCCGGCCAGTGCCAGGTATACATTCTGTTTCAGGAACTGGAAATGGATAAACTTCCATCGCAGCTCAAGATTGCCATAGAAGAAATCATTTCCCACCACCCGGTTCCGCATGACACCGCGGATGTTTTTTGCCCCACCCAGTCCGTTTTTAGTGTCCCACGGGGGACTGTTAAACACAAAGGGCAGCATGTAAAAAGGCATGGTCCCGCTAAGCTTGGCCTGGTAACTGAGCCTGTAGGCAAAATTCAGATCACGGGGGATGATGGTGAAATACTGCCGGTGGGTGATGGACAGGCGCGTATAACCAAAATCCTTATCAGACAGTCCCTGTGGAGCAAAAAGCACCATGGCTTCCGTCCAGATACCCTTCATGGGATTGGGTTCATTGTCCCTTGTATCATAAATAGCTCCGGCCTTCAGAAGTGTATGCTGTCCACCGTCTTCCATGAAAAGCGGAATAATATTCCATTCCCTGGTATAATATTCATAAAGTGTCGTAGCATCAGGCATTTCAAGCTTTTCCTTATCGACAGCTCCCACCTGGATGTTATAATATTCCAGTCCTGCAAACCAGTGAAGCCTGTCCTTGATGATATCCCCGACGAAATCTGCACGAAGCCTCAACAACTTCCTGTCCATCCGGTAAAATCCTGAGGACAGGTAACCTGCATCTTCCTTATTCATCAGCGGGTAGTCGAAATAAGCCTTATACCCGTTGAATCCGTAAAAATCCAGGATCTGTTCTGTAAGATAACTGGCTTCAAAGGTGGTCCTGACATTCCTGATGAGCTTGTCCGTATCCCAGATCAGCTGGTTGATCCCACTGCCCTTGGTGGTTCGTGACCATTCCAGGTAAAGTGAATGATCATAAAGAGGGTATCGGAAACCATCCCCGTAATGGTAGAGGTTGAGCACAATCCCGTATTTGAAACCGACATCCTGGTCGTAGGCTACTACCGGAACACCACCGAAATTGAAACCGGTCTTAATGGAATCCTTCCTGATTTTTTCTTTTTTCTGGGCTGCTGCCGGCTGGTAGATAATCAATGTGAAAAAGGAGAGTAAAAGGATTACCCTTTTCATAAGATGTCCAGATTTAGTTTGGTTGATCCAATATAAGCATTATTTTTAAATGTAATTTTAGAGAAAAGGTAACCACATCCCAATACCAACCGAATGAATTTCCGCACGCACTCCACCCTGTATTTTGCTGCCGGTATCGCATTCATAGCTCTTGAAACCATTGGTGCTGCCTGGATCAGTATTGCCGTAAAATCACTGATCATACCCCTGCTAATCTGGTTATACCTGAGATTTATCCGGGGTCATTGGAACCGCTTCCACAGCCTGATTATAACCGCATTGGTTTTCTCCTGGATGGGAGATGTTACCCTGCAGCTGACACAATTCCAGGAGTCTTTTTTCATGATTGGAGTGGGATGCTTTCTGATTGCCCAACTGATATACATGGTGGCATTTTTCACTACTCCCGGGGAAAATTCCGTTTTTTTCAGAAAAATCTATCTGCTTGTTCCGGTTGTGCTCTATGGCTTGGGTATCCTCTGGTTGCTTTACGACAGTCTGGGGGATATGAGGCTGCCGGTCACTCTATATACCGTGGTTATTATGACCATGCTCATGGCAGCCATGAATAGGGAAAAAAAGGTAAACAGACAGAGCTTTTTATTGGTTCTCGCGGGAGCCATTATTTTTGTCGTGTCGGATTCGATACTCGCAATTAACAAGTTTGCACAACCTTTTGAACTTGGACGTATCGCCAGCATGACCTCATATATTACCGCCCAGTACCTGATTGTCGTTGGTTGTACGAGACAATTTAACCTGACACTCAAATAGGAAGAGCCAAATGAAATACTTAAAATTCCCACTCTACCTGATACTGGCAATGGTCATCCTTTTTGCTTTGTTCGTACTGTACGGGACCATATCAGATTACAGGCCGGATGAGAAAACCCTTCTGTTTGAGCAAGCGGATGCACCGGTACTCACAGACAGTATTTTCGACCTGGTGATATGGAATATTGGATACTGTGGACTGGGTCATGAAATGGATTTCTTTTATGATGGAGGGGAGAAGGTACGGAGTGAGGAAGCTACCGTAAAGTCAAACTTGCTTCATGTCCTTGAATATACAGCCAGCCTGGATTCATGCGATTTTTTTCTGTTCCAGGAAGTGGATGTGAAATCGAAGAGAAGCTATCGCATTAACCAGCTGGATGCACTGGTAAATCATTTAGAAGGATCTCACGCAGCTCTCGGAAAGAATTACGATGTATTCTGTGTTCCCATGCCAGTGACTTCGCCCTATGGCAGGGTTTTATCAGGGATAGCCACACTGAGCAAAACTGAACCGGTATCCAGTGTCCGCCATTCATTCCCGGGTAATTATGCCTGGCCCAAAGGTACTTTTATGCTTGACCGTTGTTTTCTGGTAAACCGGTATTCTCTTGCAGGCGACAGGCAATTACTGGTTGTAAACACCCATAATTCAGCCTATGACGACGGAACACTCAGAAAGGGACAAATGGACTATCTTCATGAATTCTTAGTGGATGAATATGAAAAGGGGAACTATGTCATTGTAGGAGGGGACTGGAACCAGACACCTGCTGGTTTTCAACCTGAATTCGAGCATAATATCTTCGACACCATCCAATTGGCTTATATTGAGGAAGGCTATCTGCCAGGGGACTGGACCTGGTTATTTGATCCCACTGTCCCGACCAACAGAAGGGTGGCCAAACCCTATGATCCGACACTTTCCCCTACTACGGTGATCGATTATTACCTTCTGTCTCCAAATATTATTCCTGTTGATATACAGGGAGTCAACCTTGGATTTGTTTCTTCAGACCATCAGCCTGTACTGGCAAAAGTAAGATTGATACAAAATTGAACAATGAGTATATGACTGATTCCTTCAGCAGGGAAAAAGTGCCGGAAACCACATGGAAGTAGGCTATAGGAAAGGAAGATCGCCTAAATCCAGGAAATGGTGAATGGCTGCCAGCAAATCAAATGTATTAATGGGTTTTGAGATATGTGCATCGCATCCTGCTTCAATGGCCCTTTCTTTTTCTTCGATAAGTGCATAGGCTGACTGGGCAATGATGGGAAGGTCTGCGCGTTCCTTCTTGATCAGGGTGGCTGCTTCGAAACCGGATATCCCTGGGATCTGCAGGTCCAGCAGTACCACATCAATACTCGGATCAGTTTTGCATTTTTCCACGGCCTCAAGTCCCGAATCTACTGTCTCCACCTGTATTGATGTGTGCTGGAGTATTTCTGACAACAGGAATGCCGCAGAAGGATCATCCTCAACGATCAGGGCCTTTTTCCCTTCCCATTTGTATTTTTTGATGGATTCGATGATCATGCAAGCCTGCTCTTAGTAGTAAAGTAACCATGCCTTGAGGTTAATTTGCTCCCTTATCCGGTTCAATTCCTGTACAGCTGCTGTCTTTGATACATGGGAACTGAAAGATACTGCGTAAAGGTTGCCATGCCTTCCAAAGAGTTCTGCATCATAACCTTTGGACTTAAGGGTATTAACAAGATCTTCAGCATTTGTCTGTATGGAGAACATCCCGGCTACAACATAGTATTTCTTGGTCTGGCCTGCAGGAGGGGTTTCTGGCTCAGGTTCAGGCTCAGTATATGTCTCTTCCACGGATTCTACACCGGTTTGATCTGTTTCAGCTTCCTGGGCGGCATTTTCTTCAGTATCACTCCCGGGAGCATCTGTTTCACTTGTTGTTCCCTCTTCGCTGCTGCTAGTTGTTTCCTGTCCGGGCGTGGAGGATTCGTCGGAGACTTGTTCTTCTGTAGTTACAGTCTCAGCTGACTTTCCTGCAAAAATACGATTGACCTCATCCGGAAAGAAAAACCAGGCAGCGACAAGCAGAATTATAATCAGGGCCGCCGCTCCTCCAACCCAGGGCCAGATGCTCCTGATCCTTGTCTCTTTTTCTACATAGTAGGGGATGCTTGTTTCGGTCGTTGACACTGACTCCTGTTCTGATTCCTGTGTATTATTCTCATCATCCACGGCATCATCCACGGCATCTTCAGCGGCAGCTTCCAGCCGAGCCTGGCTGGTCCCGACAACAGAAACCTTATTTTCATCCTCTTTCTCCTGCTCCTCGATTAAAAAGGGAGGCTCTTCGGCGTCAGGTATCAAAGGTGTATCTTCTGAAGCATCAACCTCAATTTCTGCAGTATGGTCTTCAAGGGTGAAGCTGCCAACTTCTCTTGCCTCTTCCTGGATTTCTTCATCCTGGATATTCCCCTCAGGAGCCTTCCATTCCGCGCCTTCATCAGCAAGAGTTTCTTTTTCCGGAGCTTCCTCCTCTGGCACTTCCACAACCAGATCTTCCTCCTCTGGTACCTCCACAACCGGAGCTTCCTCCTCTGGCACTTCCAAAACCAGATCTTCCTCCTCTGGTACCTCCACAACCGGAGCTTCCTCCTCTATGGCTTTTTCTTCAGCTGGTACAGGCGTCTCCTCCGGGCTGTCTTTCTCCGGCTGCCTGCTGGCCTCAAGATCCTCTTCCTGTTTTAAGGTGGAAGCTGATACCACTTCTGCCCTGGCAGTCGGAAATTTAGTCACGGAAAACTCAATTTTACTGGAGTCATCCATTTTAAGGTAGCCGAGATTTTCGAGGTGATATATGTCTCCTTTTGTCAATACTTTCTTAATCAGGTCAACAAACTCTTCAATCTTAACTTGTGCTTTTGACATGGAAATTCCTTCCTGCTGTTTTATATGTGATGTAAGCATACCATCGTTAAAAGCCAGCAGGTCGTTAAACACAAGTTCCTGAGGTTCTTGTTGTCTGATAATGAAGGCACCCAGGTCAGGAACTATCACCCTGTTGTTCGTCTCAAGCAATTCTATTAAGTATTTTTCCATGGTTCAGTTCTGATTACAATGGATCAATTTACTGAAATTAGGGGAGATATAAAACAAATCAAAGAATTCAAGAATTATGTCCTGCCTATACAAATAGCTTAATTATTGGTATTTATGGCATTTTAAAGGCTTGTCAAGATAAAAAAATACTTTGGATGGTCCACAAATAATACTATCTTTAATGCACCTCAGACTCCTTTTATGAAGTATAATAAGGTATTGGGCATTGATATCGGAGGTTCGGGTGTTAAAGGAGCCCCCGTGAATACAAATGATGGATTGATGCTCGAATCGAGATACCGGATACCTACACCCTCACCTGCAACCCCTCATAATGTAGCTCCGTTAATAGCCGAGATGGTCAAACATTTTAAATGGGAAGGCCCGATTGGATGTGGTTTTCCCGGTGTAGTACAAAATGGAGTTGCAAAGACTGCAGCCAATCTTGATAACTCCTGGATTGATACAGATGTCAATAAATTGATTAAAAAGGCAACCGGCCTCCCGGTCTCTGTTATAAATGATGCCGATGCGGCGGGCCTGGCTGAAATGAAATTTGGTGCAGGGGTGGATACCAATGGTGTCGTACTTCTTTGTACGATCGGAACCGGCATAGGCACTGTTTTATTTGTAAATGGCGGGCTGGTACCAAATACCGAGTTTGGCCATATCGAATTGATGGGAATGGATGCGGAAAAGTATGCTGCTGATGCTGTAAGAAAAGCTGAAGATCTGAGCTGGGAAGAATGGGCAAAACGTTTTGACAAATACCTTGTCACCCTTGAGAAACTGGTCAATCCTGATCTTATCATTTTGGGAGGAGGTGCCAGCAAGAAGGGTGAACTCTTTCTTCCACTTCTTACGGTTAAGGCCAGGGTGGTACCTGCTGAATTACTGAACAATGCCGGCCTTGTGGGTGCAGCACTCGCTGCAAACTACAACCATAAACAGGATAAGAAGGAAAAGAAAAAGAAGAAAGTGAAGAAATCAAAGAGGAGCAATTATTAGACAATTCCTGAGAAGCCCAGAAATGCCATAGCCAGGAGGCCTGCGACTACAAAGGCAATAGGTACACCCTTCATGGCATCCGGGACATTTACCAGTTCCAGTTGTTCCCTGATCCCTGCAAATACGATCAGGGCAATACCAAACCCGATGGCATTTCCAATGGCAAATACAACACTCTCCAGTAAATTAAAATCATTCTGAAAGGCAAGAACAGCAACCCCCAGGACTGCACAATTCGTTGTGATCAGGGGCAGGAATATACCCAGGGCCTCATAGAGCGATGGGCTCACCTTTTTCAGCATGATCTCGACCATCTGAACAAGAGAAGCTATCACCAGGATGAAAGTTATGGTTTGCATGAAGGTGATATTCAGGGGTTCCAGGACGTAAACCTGGAGAAGATAGGTAACGATGGTCGCTATCACCATCACAAATGTGACAGCACCGGTCATGCCAATTGATGTATCAACCTTGTTGGAGACACCAATAAAAGGACAGATACCCAGGAACTTGATGAGTACAATGTTATTTACAAATACGGCTGAGATGATAATAATCACATATTCCATTGTCAGGCCTTTTTCTTGTTTATCATATTGATAATCACTATCAGGTACCCCAGTGCAAGGAATGCCCCCGGAGCAAGTACAAATACTATCATACCATCCCCCTGAATAAATTTTAATCCGAACAGGGATCCGCTTCCGAGTATCTCGCGTACTGCACCCAGCATTACCAGAGCCATTGTAAATCCCAGTCCCATTCCCAGTCCATCAATGGCAGCAGTGATGAGCTTGTTTTTCGATGCAAATGCTTCCGCACGCCCCAGCACCAGGCAATTTACTACGATAAGGGGGATGAATAATCCGAGGGCGGCAAACAGATCGGGTATATATGCCTGCATTACAAGTTCAACGATGGTTACGAAGGACGCAATGATAACAATGTAGGAAGGGATCCTTACTTTATCAGGGATGTATCTCTTTATGATGGAAACCACGATGTTTGACATCAACAGCACAAAGGTGGTTGCCAGTCCCATTCCCAGGCCATTGAATGCAGATGTTGTTACACCCAGCGTTGGGCACAGTCCGAGGAGCAATACAAAGACCGCATTCTCCTTAAAAAAACCCCTGCTGAAATTGTTCCACTGGCTCATATCTTCTTTATTATGGCATTGCTATGTATTCACTGTAATCCCCTTACTCCGCATTTGGATGCCCGGTACTGCCGCTGATGGCGTCATAATCCAGATCACCTGTCACCACCAGAAGGCCGTCGTACGCCCGTTGGACAGCATCACAGAATGCACGTGATGTTATGGTAGCCGCAGTGATGGCGTCAACATCCCCATTGTCCTGTTTTACCCTGAGTGAAAAATTCCTCGGATCCCTCCCTTTAAACTGTGTGGTCCACGATTCACCTGTAGTCTTATCAAATGATTTTTCCTTCTCCATTTTATCTCCGAGTCCGGGTGTTTCAGCATGTTCCAGTACCTCAATATCATACAGGGTCCCATTTGGAAGAAATCCCACCATGACCTTGATCAAACCACTAAACCCGTCACGGGTGTAACTTTCCACCGCGATGCCTGTAACTTCGCCTCCCGTCCAGGCACGGTAGAAATAAAGGGTATCTCTGTCTACAGCAAGCTTTTTTACTTCGGTTCCGGGATCATTGTCAAAGGCCGGTACTACTTCTCCAATAGCATTTACCTTTTTAAGCCTTTTTGCCTCGGCAATGGGTTCCTTAGTCACCTCATAGATCAATGCCAGTGCGGAAGACGCAAATAAGGTAACCAGGAAGAGGGTAAGCACCATATTTTTAAATGTCGATTCCTTTTTAGCCATTTGTCACCTCCTTTCCAAATCTTTTTGGTTTTATGTATTTATTGATCAAAGGTGTAAATGCATTCATGATCAGGATGGCAAATTGTACCCCTTCCGGGTAGGCTCCGAATACCCGGATAACTACCGTGATGACCCCTATCCCTATCCCATAGATCCACATCCCTTTAGCATTCATGGGGGATGTGACATAGTCTGTAGCCATAAATATCGCTCCCATCATAAGGCCACCGGTAAGCAGGTGGAAAAGCGGATTCGGGTTCAAAGCAGGTTCGCTCAGCCACATGATGCCCGTAAAAACAGCCACTGTCAGCAATATGCTTACCGGGATATGCCAGGTGATGATCTTTCTGATAAGCAGGTAGATCAGGCCAATCAGTAATGCTGCA
>JAZGGT010000258.1:0-3407 GCA_036480555.1 Bacteroidales bacterium
CCACTGGGATTTGACTGGAAAATGAGTGTGGGCATCCTTACCGGACTTCCTGCAAAAGAAATAATTGTCAGCACCCTTGGTGTACTTTACCAGACAGATACCGGATTTAAGGCAAACGGAAATGCAATATCGGGAAGTAAGGATGACATATTCAAAGACAGATCCATGCTCCGGGCTTTCAGTTTCATGATATTCACATTGCTTTATTTCCCATGTATTGGCACATTGGCAGTTATGCGGAAGGAGTCGGGAAGCATTCGATGGACGCTGCTCACACTCGGGTATACAACTGCGGTCGCCTGGATCACATCTTTTTTGGTTTTCCAGGTAGGATCATTACTTGTTTGAGAATGATAATTTTGGAATCTATTGGCTGTGAATTTCTGCTGGTGGATAATTCATCGACGGGGTACGGATAAGCATACCTGATCTCCAAATTTAAAAAAGATGAGTATTGGTATTACTTTAAGAATGGTGGAGATATTCATTTGTTAAATTTGTTAAAATAGGATCCGAAAAAGCGAATCTTTTTTATGCTTATTGCATCAATAGTTCTGATTACACTGGCTCTGGTTTTTTATTCCGCCGGAATCTGGGCTGAAAGGATTGCAGGATTGCTGAGACCATGGCACGTGGTCACATTCTGGACAGGATTTGTATTTGATGTTTCCGGGACCCTGGCAATGCACAAAATTGCAGAAGGAAGATTCGATTTGCTGTAACCGCATACTTCATTTGGTCAAATTGCCTTGTGGCTGATGTTAGGCCATGTCACATTTACGATACATAAAGAAGGCTTGAAACATAAAGGGAGGATGCCCCTGCAGGACACCCTCCCAATCTCAACTGATAGAAATTACCTTTTTACCATTCGTTCGACCTGGATTGTGTGATCCGTCGATCTGACTTCTACAAAATAGATCCCAGCACTTACTCCGTCCAGGGATATCACATAATCAGTAGCCTGAACATCCTTGATGGTCAGGATCCTGGCCCCTGTCATGCTGATGATGGATACCGACTCTATGATCTCATCTGAGATAATATTTAACTCATTGATTACAGGATTCGGGTAGAGCTGTAATCCTGAATTTATATTGAAATCATCTACAGAGGTGACCGCAGGTGCTTCCAGATCTTTTACAGCCACAGGCCAAATGCCCGGTTTCGGAACAGATACACCCGTGGCATTTCCACGCAGGGAGTCACCGCCGAAGTAATAGAGTGGCCAACCATTATAGGTAAGCTGCTGCCGCCCGAATACATCGATAATATCAAACAGGGAAGTATCCACGGTGGAAGCAACAGCCTGTAGTTCTTCTTCATATATTGGCCAGTCAGCATCGTTGCTGAAATCAGGGTTTGTGAAGTTATTCTGATTGTATCTATCATTAATGAATATATACAAGGTCATGCCATATTCATCTACAAAATACTGTACAACTTCTTCCCCAGGCTCATAATTGCTGTTGTAGGTTACCCCGTCCTTGCCTACCAGGAGGTTGTCTATAAGCATGATGCTGTAATCTGGCTTGGCCACGAACCATACATTCCCAACGGCCTCTCCAAAGGTCTCTCCCGGGTTCAGGTCGTTCTTAAAATAATAGAGCGGCCATCCCTTGTAAGTGGTTTGCATACCCCCCTCAGGATGTTCAATGCTTGAAAAATCTGAGCTTTCCAAGCCGTCACCCAATACCAGGTTCTCTGCGTAGAAAAGTGGCCAGTTGGTAACACATCCGCCGGTACATAGCGATGTATCAGGCAGTGCATCTTTGGTGAAATAATAGAGGGTATATCCTGCTGAATCCGTCAGGATTTTCCCAAGCTCGGTATCCATGGCCAGCAGGACATTTGCGCTGGCAGAGGGCTGAATATCGGTAAAATTGGTATTGTGCATGAAATCTATGTCCACATCTCCCGCTGTTACTCCGGTTTCAATCCGCCATGCGTGATCGGTCGGGGGAGCATCATATTTATCGTTTCCATTATGATCTGCATAAAAATCCACCAAATAACTATTTCCAGGTTCAAGTACGTAAGATTTTACATCAAAATCTGCATCCTCGACCTGGGCCACTACCACTGTATCCAGGTAGTTACCTGAAGGCAATTCCCTTACATACAGTGTCAGCATTTGTCCCAGATGGGGAGTCATACCCGAGAACCTTACCCTCAGCCGGTGTTTCCACATGATATCTGTAAAATTAGTGTTATGTATGAAGTCAAACACTTCATTACCGGAAGCACTGGCGATCTCCAGCCTCCATGCATGGTCAACCGGAGGAGCATCATATTGTCCATTATTGTTGTGATCTGAAAAGAAGTCTACATAATAGGCTTTACCTGTTTGAATTTCACTTAGAATGACCGAAAATGACTCCAGGACGATTTCACTTTTCCTGTCGATGACCTCTCCTGTTTCGACATCTATCAGGGCAAAGTATATCTCCTGGCCAAGATGTGGGGTCATGCCACTTAAGTTCACGGTTACCGTATTAGAGGCAAGATCTTCCACTTTCACCTTTCCTGTCATACCAAAGCTAAAATGTGGATCGCACCGGTAATCATAGTTGCCGGCTATGGTGAAGACATGGCTGAATACCCAGCCCATGCCAACAGTAGTGCCGAAATATTCAGGATTGGCAGGGAAATTGGCTTGGGTTCCGTTGACATTATGACTTCCCTGAGAGTTAGTCCATACAACCGTATCTCCTACATTGATGGTAATTTCATCAGGTGTGAATACATTACTTGTCACACTTACAGCATGAGAAGTCTGGCCGGCTGCAGCAAAATGCATTGCTGCAAACAGGAATAAGATCCAGGATCTTCGGATCAGGTTTGATCTAGTAAAAACTTTTTTCATCATAGTAGATTTATTAATTAATATTTAATGCTTATTTGATCGTCAGAATATTTTCTTCCCTTGATACTGTATATTGTTTCAATGGTTGGGTGGCCGGTCCATTTGCTACCGAACCATTTGAATTAAATACAGAACCATGGCATGGACAGGGGAAATTATTGTTCTGAACACTATAACCTACAGTACAGGCTTGATGGGTGCATATGCTTGACAGGGCCACATAATTGTTACCATCACTATTGGCAACTATGACTCCAGAGGCAACAACAAAGCCTCCAGCGTTCTTAAGGGCTGAGTAATCAGCATCATCCATGTTGATCTTTAGGTCATTGTTACCATTGTTCCCTCCAGGATCAACATCTCCTTCTTCTGCGCAGGACAGGAGTGCAGGGGGAATTAACAATACCGTCCCACTTACCAGGACAATTCTTTGTAATGCTTCTCTTCTTTTCATAAAATTTGTATTTATTGTTAATATTTATTTTTTCATGTAAAAGGTCCGGGTCAGGTTGAATCCAAAATAAATATCTCCTGCCGT
This sequence comes from Bacteroidales bacterium, assembly GCA_036480555.1. Taxonomy (GTDB): domain Bacteria; phylum Bacteroidota; class Bacteroidia; order Bacteroidales; family SM23-62; genus SM23-62. Next base: position 3,405 of record JAZGGT010000258.1, read on the forward strand.
CCA
>JAZGGT010000259.1:0-7358 GCA_036480555.1 Bacteroidales bacterium
GAAACTTCCCTGTGGAATACAATGCTGGACAATGACCTGGACCCAATGCTGGCTTTTGAGCTCTCAGAGATCTATGCATGGACCATTGATTTTTTCGGGCTGCAACCAGGTGACAGGTTCAGTATTGATTTTAATGAGCATTATGTTGATTCAACATATATTGGCTTAGGACGTATCCATGGAGCCTGTTTCCATCATGCCAACCATGAATTCTATGCCATCCCGTTTATACAGGACGGGCAAGAATCATTTTTCGACCAGGAGGGCAACAGCCTCCGGAAGGCTTTTCTGAAGGCACCATTACGATACTCACGCATCAGTTCCCGGTACTCCCACAGTCGCCTGCATCCCATCCTGAAAATACGAAGACCTCATCTCGGGATTGATTATGCGGCACCCATTGGTACACCGGTACTGGCCATTGGAGACGGAAAAGTCGTCAAGACCGGCTATAGCAAGGGAAATGGTAACATGATCAAGATCCAGCATAATAGTGTTTATGCCACAGCCTACCTGCATTTAAGCCGCTATGGCAAGGGAGTAAAAAGCGGAGCTTATGTGAAACAGGGTGATATTATAGGATATGTAGGCAGCACAGGTTTATCCACAGGCCCGCACCTCGACTTCCGGTTCTACAAAAATGGATACCCTGTTGATCCTCTGAAGGTGAAGGCACCACCTGTTGAACCTGTGAAACAGGAAAACCTTATGGTATATGACTCAATTAGAGTACTTACCATCAGGAAACTGGACCATATTTCCTTTCCTGATTCAGTGATCCAGGCAGCTAATCCAGCCCTTGCAGGAGCTCCTCAATAACCAGGGGATAAAACTTGTGTTCCAGCAGATGAATCCGTTGGGCCAGTGATTCAGGCGTATCATCCGGTTTTACCACGCATTTTTCCTGACGGATTATTTTTCCCTCATCATATACCTCATTTACATAGTGAATGGAAATCCCTGATTCCTTTTCCTGATTCCTGATTACGGCCTCATGTACATATTTACCGTACATGCCCTTCCCTCCGTAATCGGGAAGTAAGGCAGGATGGATATTGATCATCCTGTCCTGGAAGGCCCTGATCAAGTCCGAAGGTACCAGCCAGAGAAACCCAGCTAATACAACCAGCGAAACTCCTGTATCAATCATTAAATCAAGAACTTCTGTGCTATTGTAAAATCGTTCCCGGTCGAAAACATGGGTGGGTACGTTAAACTTCCCAGCCCTTTCCAGTACATATGCATCAGGCTTATTGGATAAGACAAGGACTACCTCCCCTACCTCATGGTGCTGGAAATGTGACATGATCTTCTCAGCGTTGGTTCCTGAGCCTGAGGCAAAGATTGCTATCTTCTTTTTCATTCTGTAACCGGGACGTTAAATATTTCATCCTTATTCTAAAATTAAGTTTTTTAGGATATTTTATGACAAAAAAATGCGAAAATATTTTATTTTTACCTAGTTAAATGATGATTTTTGTTTGAATTTAAAGGAGAAATACATTTCTTTGCTCCGTTATTTTTAAAAAACTTAAGTATTAATTTAAATTTAGAACTATGTCTGACATTGCATCCAGAGTAAAAGCTATCATCGTAGATAAGTTAGGTGTTGACGAAAATGAAGTCACTGCCGAAGCTAGCTTCACAAATGATCTGGGAGCTGATTCCCTTGACACAGTTGAGCTGATCATGGAATTTGAAAAAGAATTCAACATTGGAATACCTGACGACCAGGCTGAGAGCATCAGTACTGTTGGAGAGGCTATTAAGTATATTGAAGATAACGCTAAGTAATTTTTACCTAATCTTACAGGTATGGAATTAAGGCGGGTAGTTGTTACCGGACTTGGTGCCCTGACTCCTATTGGTAACAATATACAGGAGTTTTGGGAAGGTCTGAGAAATGGCGTCAGTGGATCTGTCTGGATCACGCGATTTAATACGGAGAAATTCAAGACCAAATTTGCCTGTGAGGTTAATAATTTTAACGCTGCCGAGCACTTTGACAGGAAAGAACTTAGGAAGCTTGATCCATTTGCTCAGTATGCCATGGTGGCTACAGCTGAAGCTATCCAGGATGCTGCCATCGATCTCAACGGCATCGACAAGGACAGGGTAGGGGTAATTTACACCTCCGGGATCGGAGGTATGCTTACTTACCAGACTGAGATGCAGAACTTTTTCACAGGTGACGGAACACCACGGTTCAGTCCCTTTTTCATTCCCAGAATGATCGCAGATATCACGGCAGGACATATTTCTATAAAATATGGATTTCGCGGACCAAATTTCGCCACTGTTTCAGCCTGTGCTTCATCTACCAATGCAATAATAGATGCTTTTACATATATCCGGATCGGATATGCTGACATGTTTATTGCAGGCGGATCTGAAGCAACTATAATCGAAAGCGGTTTTGGAGGGTTCAATTCCATGCAGGCCATGTCGACAAATAATGAAGAGTATAAAACCGCTTCCCGTCCCTTCGATCAGACCAGGGATGGTTTTGTAATGGGTGAAGGTGCAGGGACACTTGTACTCGAAGAATATGAGCATGCTGTTAATCGGGGAGCTAAAATTTATGCCGAACTGGTTGGTTGTGGCATGTCTGCAGATGCATACCATTTGACGGCCCCACACCCGGACGGGGCTGGTGCCCGCCTAGTCATGCAAAATGCCCTCAAGGATGCCAGCATGACCACTGAAGAGGTAGATTATATCAATGTACATGGTACAGCAACCCCCCTGGGTGACATTTCTGAAACCAAGGCCATTAAAGAAGTATTTGGAGATCATGCATACAAGTTGAATATCAGTGCAACCAAATCTATGACCGGCCATTTACTGGGTGCTGCTGGAGCAGTTGAATCAATCACCGCCATCCTTGCACTCCAAAATAATATCGTTCCCCCAACCATTAACTATACTACACCTGATCCTGAAATTGACAACAAGCTTAATTTTACAATCAATAAAGCACAGGAGCGGGAGATTAATATTTCCCTGAGTAATACATTTGGATTCGGGGGACATAATACATCCGTCCTGTTTAAGAAAATTTCCTGATCTTCGTGATAAGATCTCTAATCCAGCTGGTTATTAGTATTTTTTCGTCAGGCAGGGATTTTTATTTTAAAATGGTTCGTATCCTGGGCTTTCTACCCGGGAAACAATGTTTGTATGAAAATGCCTTCATCCACAAGTCAGCCTCAACCACCCTTAAAAATGGACAGGTGATCAATAATGAGCGACTGGAATACCTGGGGGATGCCATCCTTGATGCTGTAATCGCGGATTATTTGTATACCCGTTTCCCTGACAAGGATGAGGGTTTTCTTACACAACTGAGGGCAAAGCTGGTAAAGCGGAAGATGCTGAACAAACTGGCTGTCAATTTGGGGATAGCACCGCTGCTGGTATCCCGGACCAATGCGGATCAATCAAAGATCAACCTGCTGGGAAATGCTTTTGAAGCTTTGATCGGGGCTATATACCTGGATAAAGGTTATGTTCGAACTAAAAGATATGTGATAAAAAAAGTCCTTAATAAATACGTGGATCTTGAGAAGCTGTCAATAAAAGAGTCAGATTTCAAAAGCAGAATTATTGAATGGGCACAGAAAAACAAACAGGAAATCAGCTTCGTCAGCAGAGAAGATCCCAATGAAGGATCTAATATATTCCATTATACTGCAAAGCTCATACTGGATGAAAAGGAAATGGGCACAGGCAGCGGCCATTCGAAAAAAGAAGCAGAACAAAAAGCAGCAGAACAAGCACTCAGCAATATAGATCAATAATATTATACCTGGCAACGATGCCAAAAAAAGTTCATAAACTAACTGAGGAAGAGGATTATCGCTTCAGGCTTGCAGGAATCTCTTCAGCAGAAAATGATTACAAGCTCTGCTGGTCTTTAAATCAAATCCTTGGGATCAACCTTGCGAGGATTGACAACCTCGAGATTTATCATAAACGCCTGGATGATAAACAGGCTTTTTCGCAATTTGAGTATTTCGATGAAGAAACCCTGTTACAGTACCGGTTAATCTCCAATAGATCAGTAAACGGATACCTGCTGGAAGAAATGACAAACCTGGATTACCTATTGCAGATCTCCGGTGATATGGATGAAGGTTGGCTGGAATACCTGATAGAAAAGATGAATAGCATTGACGGGATCATACTTGCCTTCCCGCTCGATCCCACCACACTGAAATCCAGAAAGAAATTGCAGCAATAACGGAGGTCGCTCCGGACTGATCACATGATCAGTTTGTATCCTTTGCCATGGATGTTCAGAATTTCGACAGCAGGATCCTCTTTTAAATACTTCCGGAGTTTGGTTATATAAACATCCATACTCCTGGCATTGAAATAATTATCATCTATCCAGATGGACTTTAAAGCAAAATTCCTCTCCAGCACGTTATTGGCATTGTTGCAAAGAAGCTTTAACAGCTCACTTTCCTTGGTAGTAAGTTTTACTGATTTGCTGTCAAGGGTAAGCAATTGTTTGTTGGCGTCAAAATGAAACTGGCCTATCTCGAATTCAGTTTGCTTATTCTGCTGGCCGATACCCTGTGTTCGTCTTAAAATGGCCTCGATCCTGTAGATCAATTCTTCCATACTGAAAGGTTTGGTCATATAATCATCTGCTCCTACGGAAAAACCTTCCAACACATCTTCCTTCATTGATTTGGCAGTTAAAAAAATGATCGGCATTTCAGGGTCGATCATCCTTATCTCTCTGGCAAGCGTAATCCCATCCTTGTTGGGCATCATGATATCCAGGATACAGATATCGTATCTGTTTTTCTCAAAGCTTTTATAGGCTTTCTCCCCATCTGATAACCAGTGTGCCTCATATGACTTCGCCTGCAGGTATTCCCTCAGAAGAGACCCCAGGTTTTCATCATCCTCAGCCAGTAAAATTTTGGTTTTTTCTGTATTCATACCCTTGTTTTTTTCGAATCCACAGGGAAAGAGATTTCAAATTCCGTGCCCATCCCAGGTTTACTTTTCAGGCTTACTGAGCCATGGTGTGCCTCTGCGATTTTTTTGACATAACTTAAACCCAGTCCGAAGCCCTTGACATTATGTATGTTACCAGTCGGAACCCTGTAAAACTTTTCAAATATCCTTCGCTGATCCTCTTTCTTAATACCTATCCCGCTGTCCTTTACAAGTACGATTAGTTTCTCATTCCGGTTCAGGGTGCTGACACTTATGGCAGGCTCTTCCCCGGAATATTTTATGGCATTGTCCACAAGGTTTGAGATCATATTGGTGAAATGAACATTGTCAACATGGATGACAGCGTTATTTGCACTGTAATCTTCCTCAATTGCACCGTTTTTGTTTTCAATCTGAAGGGTAAAATTAGTGACTACATTATGTATCAGCTCATTGATATCGGTTTTTTTCTTTTTCAGCTTAATCCTGCCCTGGTCAAATATGGCCATCTGTAGCACTTTTTCCACCTGGTAACCCAGTCTTTTGCTTTCATCCCTGATTATGCGTGAAATATTGTCAAAATTTTTCGACTCGGTGGGTATAGTTTCATCATTCAACATTTGGGAAGCCAGGGAGATGGTGGATATGGGCGTTTTCAGTTCATGTGTCATATTGCTCACAAAGTCATTCTTTATCTCTGAAAGACGTTTCTGCCTGAAGATGATTAAAATCGTCAGCAGGAAGCTTAGAATGATCACAAGGGTCAGGATGATTGAAGATGTTCCCATGAAGCCGAGTGACTTTAGCAGGAAACTTGCTTTCCTTGGAAAATAAAGGGACAAATAACCGGTCCGGGAGAAAAAATCGCTTGGGAATAGTGCTGTGAGAAAGTGCTCCATCTCATCGTCGTAATAATAATCAGCGCTTTTGTAAGCGAATTCCATATTTTCGTGCAGGATAGCAAATTCATAGTCCAGGTCTATGCCGCTATTCAGGAATTGCCGCTGGATGATATGATCCAGCTGATCCGGATCTACCCGCTGTTCTATGGGTGCAACAGGGGAGATCATACGCTCCATGATCCTGTCAATGAATATCCGGTTCTCAGCCATTTGTTTTTCAAGCTTTTTACGGATCTTCCGGGGCTGATAGATTTGAATGTTGCCTGCCACGCTGGTATCCACGTGAACAAACCCGGGACCCTGTTCGATGGTAAGTATGCTATCACCGGAAATAATCCTCAACTCACTGCTATGCTCGTCCTGGTCGGATCTTTGTGAAAAATATACAGACTGATCAAGTTTGCCATCCTGACCTATTCTGGCATTGATATCGAAACTGTACTGCTCCCAATGAGCCATTTCTTCCTGCCAGCTGGTATCAAACACCTGTGCCTCATCCATGATATGCCAGATGGTTTCCCGTTCCTGTATCTCGCCAACGACATTATACAATGCACGATTGACCAGCTGGCTGAATTGTTTCTCCTTCAGGCGGTATGCATTGGTGATCCAGTAGGCCTGCACAATGATCAGGGCGATCATCGCTAATCCCATAAAAACGGCTATAATCCATAGAAATTTCCTGCTCATCTCCCTGCAAAGATAAACCAGAGCCTTTCTAAACTATCTTCTTTTAACAAACTTTAACATTCATTAAATCTACTTAAGCCAATTTGATTTTAGATTTGTAGCATATCAATCTAAACCCAATCTGATCGTTATGAAAAAATTATTATTACTCGGTTCATTTGCTGTTTGCCTAGTCATGATGGCTTCCACCAACCAGGCCATTGCCCAGGAGGATGAATCGACAACAGTTCATATTACCATCAAAGAGGATGGCAAGGTGACTACAGATACAACTTTTGAACTAAAAGAAGGACAGGATCCGGACATGGTCAAGAAAATGGTCCAGCACATGGTAGGCGGAGATGATGATTGCGACCATAAAGAACTCGCCTGGGTTCACGTGGATAATGATAATGTCTGGCATGCTAAATCAATGGACATGGGTATAGACCTGGATTCCATCAAAGAAGCCCATGGTGGTGGAAAAGTCATGCTATTCAAGGATGAAGATGGGAACATCACGGTCAAGGAACTCGGAGAAGATGAAGACCATGAGATGCATTTCAAACATGAAGGGCATGGAGACCATGAGATAATGATCATAGAATCTGAAGAGGATGGTGAAAAGGTCCAGATCAAGAGAATAAAAATGGGGAGTGGCCATATGATGATCATTTCGGAGGATGAGCATATGGAATGGACAGAGGAAGATGGTGAGAATGTGGAAGTATACGTGATCAAAAAAGGAGATAAGGACGTGAAGATAGTTAAAAAGATCACTGTCGAAATCGAAGATGAATCTGAGGAAGGAGTGGAAAAGGAAGTTGAAGT